>CAYFRV010000392.1:0-1444 GCA_964345495.1 uncultured Bacteroidales bacterium
CTGGTACTATGTAGAAGACACAAACGGGGAAGAATGGGCGTGTAAAATAAAGGGAAAATTCCGAATCAAAGGAATTCGTACGACGAACCCTGTTGCTGTAGGAGACAATGTTATCTTCAGAATTGTACAGGAAAGCTCTAAAGAAGGCCTGATAACAGAATTAAAGGAAAGGAAAAATTATATAATTCGTAAGGCCACGAAACTGTCGAAGGAAAGTCACATTATTGCTGCAAATGTGGATCAGGCTGTTGTTATGGCTTCACTCATTTATCCGGAGACTTTTACCCTGTTCATAGATAGATTTTTAGTAACTGCCGAAGCCTATAGAATTCCAGGCGTTGTTCTTTTCAATAAGATTGACTTGTATGATGGATCTTTGATGGAAAAGCTGGAGAGGTTAACTAATATCTATACTAAAATTGGGTATCAGGTTTTTACCATTTCAACGAAAACGGGCGAAAACCTGGATCAATTAAAATCATTGCTAAAGGATAAACAATCTGTAATCGCCGGAAATTCAGGTGTTGGAAAATCCAGCCTGATTAATGAGCTCATCCCCGGGAGTAATATAAAAATAAAGCCGGTTTCAGATGCGCATAAAACAGGGAAACATACAACTACCTTTGCTGAAAGACACACGCTGCCTTTTGGCGGTTACGTTATAGACACCCCGGGAATTAAAGGTTTTGGTCTGGTAGATATGCATAAAGAAGAAATTTACCATTATTTCCCGGAAATATTTGAAGCTTCGCTGGATTGTAAATTTCATAACTGCCTTCATAAGAATGAGCCCGGATGCAATGTAAAACAACAAGTCGAAGAAGGTTACATTGATACTGGTCGCTATCACAACTACCTCAGAATATTACAAGACAATGAAGAAAAATACCGTTAGCTGAAAAAATCAGATTATCCGTCAACGGCTTTTTTACATTCATCAAATATTGTTGATTTTCATGCAATTAAAACCTATTTTTCTCGTAATTTGTATAGAATTGCAATAGTATAAAATCAATTGAGGTGAAGGGTAGTAATAAAGAAAATATACGTATACTCCTTGTGGAAGATGAGGATATATACCAGGAGGTTATTGCGCGGTATATCAACACGATGGGCCTTCATCTTACTATTGTTGATAATGGGAAAAAATGCATCGAAGAGGCTGAAGAAAGTGCTTTTGATATTATATTAATGGATATCGAAATGCCCGAAAAAAATGGCATTGAAACAACCAGGGAAATCAGGAGGAGAGGAATTGACACCCCTATTATTGCCGTTACAGCTAACACATGGAGTGAGGATAGAATAAACTCTATTAAATCAGGGATGAATGATTTTCTGGCCAAACCATTTAACATAAGGAAATTTTCACGAATGATTAATTACTGGGCGGAAAGAAGCAGCAGCATTGCTTAGATCGATTCAGCATGTTTGTTTTTATTCA
>CAYFRV010000392.1:1544-2605 GCA_964345495.1 uncultured Bacteroidales bacterium
TAAAAAAACCCGGAATATGAAGCAATTCCGGGTTCCTCTTTTAAAAATTATATGAATAGGATGTTTACTTTATGTCTGCATGCCACGGATAATAAATATTTCCGTTTTTTCCTTTTGTAATATTATTTGCACCATCTATAAAAGAAGTTAAAGTTAGCTTATTATTCAGATCTGAAGCTACAATGATTTCTGTATTCAGATTATTGCCTTTGGTAGGGACCCAATCTTTCAGATGGAGTGAATTTGAAGAAACCTTTTCAGATGTTGAATTTTCCTTTTCAATAGTGATTTCTTTTGGGTTTTCTTCTAAGTTTTCCGCTTTTTTATCGCTGTCCTGGATTGCAATTCCAGGGGCAATAACCAACGCTACAATAGACATCAACTTAATAAGAATATTTAAGGAAGGCCCGGAAGTATCTTTTAACGGATCGCCTACAGTGTCACCAACAACTGTAGCCTTATGAGTTTCGCTTCCTTTTTCGTAGCGTTCACCTCTATACTCGTATCCTTCTTCGACCATTTTCTTGGCGTTATCCCAAGCGCCACCTGCATTAGCCTGGAAAATGGCAAGTAATATACCGCTGACAACTACGCCCATTAATAAGCCGCCTAATATTTGAGGTCCGCCCAAATAGCCGACTAATGCCGGTGTTATAACAGCTAAGGCGCCCGGCAGCAACATCTCACGGAGAGAAGATTTTGTTGAAATTTCAATACATTTCTGGTATTCTCCTTTTCCGTCAGCAGCATCAAGTATCTTTCTATCTTCTTCTGTTGCATTATCTACTTCTCCATCATATTTTTTCATTACTTTAAGTGCTTCTGTAAGCTCAGGAATAGAATTAAATTGCCGCCGGACTTCTTCAATCATTTGTCGTGCGGCTCTGCCTACTGCACCCAGAGCTAAAGAAGAAAACAAAAACGGGAGCATTCCGCCTATAAGTAAACCAGCCATGATTTGTGGGTTTGCAACATCGATATGGTTGATATTTGCTTGTTTCATAAAAGCGGAAAATAAGGCCAGAGCTGTAAGTGTGGCCGATCCGATAGCAAAACCTTTG
>CAYFRV010000393.1:0-2601 GCA_964345495.1 uncultured Bacteroidales bacterium
AAAATTAATTGTTAAAATTGTATATTCATACTTTTAAAATCTATGTAACAACACAATATGGCAGTTAAACGATTCGGTGTTTCCCTGGAAGAAAATGTGCTGAAAGAACTGGATGCGCTGGTCAGCAAGCACCAATTCCCAAACCGCTCACAGGCCATCCGTTTCATCATTAAGGAACATGCCGTTAAAGAAAAATGGCAGGGGAATGAAGAAGTTGGTGGAAGCGTTACTCTATTATTTGATCACCACAAACGAAATTTATCCCAACAGGCTATGAAAGTACAGCATGATTATCACCACCTTATTCTCTCTGTGCAGCATATTCATTTAGACCATAAAAATTGCCTGGAGATGATAGCTTTAAAGGGAAAAGCTGATGAGTTAATCAATTTATCAGACAAACTAATAGGACTTAAGGGTGTCAAGTACGGCAAACTGGTGATGACTACACTTCAATAATTTTTTGACATGAGTAACACGATTTTGTAATTTGTAACACTAAATCGTTGTTACTATTTCTTATGTCACTAAAATCATTAATAAAAATCAACCTAATAAGTTCCTTAGCTTTTACTCTGATTTTAGCAGCAACTTGCAATACTCCGGAACAATCTCCGGATGACGGATCAAGGAATATAGAAGACATGTCAGGCAGGACAGTAAGTATTCCGGAAAAAGTAAACAAAGTAGTTGCAATCGGACCCGGAGCCCTGAGATTGCTTTGCTATTTACAGGTTACAGAAAGAGTAGCCGGCATAGAAGAACTTGAAAGAAGAAGCGGCCGACCGTATGCTTTTGCAAATCCTGAACTACAAAACAAGCCGCTGATTGGACCTCCTTTCACAGGTGACGCGGAGCTAATCGCATCCCACGAACCTGATATCATTGTAAAAACTTACACTTCCCCACGTGAGGCTGATAAACTACAGAACAAAACGAATATCCCGGTTGTTGCCATTCAATATGCGAGCAAAAGAGACGAATGGAAAACACTCAAACAATCCCTTTCATTTTTAGGTGAGGTACTCAATAAAACAAACAGGGCGGACTCTCTCATTGCATTTTTCAGCAACTCAATTGACACCCTGAACCAATTAACTTCAAAAGCTGACGCCACACCAAAAGTATATGCAGGTGGAATATCACACAGGGGAACTCACGGATTTACTTCGACATCTCTTTATTATGAGCCGTTTGAATTTGTCAATGCCCGCAATGTTGCATCCCCGCTTAGGGAAAAGTATGACAGCATGGAAGAAGTCATCATTGATCCTGAACAAATACTGAAGTGGAACCCGGAAACAATATTCCTGGATTTGGCAGGAATTCAGCTCATTAAAAGAGATATCCAAAAATATGGTGAATTGTTTGAAACTATAACAGCTTTTAAAAACCGCCAGATTTACGGTATTCATCCCTACAATTGGTATGCTGTTAATTATGCAACGGTACTTATAAACGCATGGTACATTGGTTCTGTGCTTTATCCGGAACAATTCAGAAAATTTGATATTGAAAAAAAAGCGGATGAAATTTATTCTCATTTTCTTGGGAAAAACGTATACCAGGACATGAAAGATCAATATGGCCCTTATCATTTGATTGGCAAAAAAGCATTAACCGAAAAAGCAACTAAAAATCAGGAATAAAGCACATGGTTGACATTGAAAAAACTTATAATCAATCGCTTAAGATAAAATACCGTTTTATTCTGATTACTGCCGTATTGTTATTCCTGGCCATGCTTTTCAGCCTTGCTCTGGGATCTACAAATATAGGATTAAGCAGTATTTTCCAGAATTTGTTTACGGAGCAGGACAGTACGAAACATCACATTTTATTGAACATCAGGTTACCCAGGGTTTTAGCTGCTGTGATGGCAGGAGCTGCACTAGCCGTGGCAGGAGCTGCCATGCAAACCATTTTGAGAAATCCCCTGGGCTCACCCTTTACGTTGGGTATCTCCAATGCAGCAGCCTTCGGAGCGGCTTTTGCAGTAATTGTATTGGGAATGGGCACTACACAAAGCGGTAATACTGAGGCCGTAATTTTAGATGATACGCTCACCATAAGCCTTTCAGCATTTTTATGGAGCCTTGTATCAACCGGCATCATTTTTTTCCTGGCTAAATTTAAAGGAGCCACACCTGAAGTAATCATCCTCAGCGGAATCATACTCGGCTCGTTATTTTCTGCCGGAATAACAGCATTACAGTACTTTGCCGACGATATAGAAATTTCTTCCATAGTATTCTGGACTTTCGGTGATATTGGAAGAACTACATGGGGCGACCTCAAAATACTGGCCGGTGCAGTAGTAGTTTCCACGGTGTTATTTGTTAAAGAACGATGGAATTACAATGCCCTTAAAAGCGGAGATGAAGTAGCCAAAAGCCTGGGTGTCCATGTGGAAAGAACGCGGCTGATTGGTTTGTTATTAGCCTCACTTGTCACGGCAATAACAGTCGCATTTTTCGGCATAATAGCATTTGTAGGTCTTGTCGTTCCACACATTGTCCGGAGAATAATCGGCGGGGATGAACGGTTTTTAATACCTGCCTCAGCCTTATTTGGCAGTCTTTTCCTGTTGATATCAGATAC
>CAYFRV010000394.1:0-2601 GCA_964345495.1 uncultured Bacteroidales bacterium
TTGCTATTGTTCCATTGTTTTTAAAAGAAAATTTTTGAAATAAACTACTAAAAAATTGAAAATTTTTTTATCTGATTTTCAAGGTTTTATAAAGGCGTTTTAAATTTTTTTGGATTACCATGGGTTACCTTTTTGGGTTTGATGGAATTATTAAGTGAAAGAAAAAATTCCATTAACCTAAAAATTTAAGATTATGAAAACTATTAATTTA
The DNA here is from genome assembly GCA_964345495.1 of uncultured Bacteroidales bacterium. Lineage (GTDB taxonomy): Bacteria > Bacteroidota > Bacteroidia > Bacteroidales > UBA12077 > JAGXLC01. The sequence continues at coordinate 212 of CAYFRV010000394.1, forward strand.
AACACCGGTAACCAGGCAAACGAAATGAGTTCAATGAATCATTTCTTTAAAGAAGCACTCACCCTCGAAGAATTATTTTCCATAAGAGGAGGGAATAATGATGATGAGGAGAATAAAGAGTTTCAAGGTTCTGATGATGATCAACAGGAGGACGCATTGATTGATTAACAAAAAATATAGAGTGTAAAAGTCACTATATGTTTAATTAATTACTGTGTTACTCTTTTCCAGAGTATTATGAAGCTAGTTGTTTAAAAAATAGCATGTGTAACACATTTGTTTAAAACAAATAATGCAAAAAGAAATGTATAGAAAAGTAGAAGAATATATTCGGAATGAGCTTACAGGACATGAGTTGATGATGTTTGAAAATGCGCTCAGCAACGATCCCGAACTTCGGAGTGAATATGAACTTAGAAAAGGAGTGGATACGGCTCTAAAAGAAGATGATATAATGGAGTTGAGAGAACAGCTCGATGCCATTGCAGTCAACACTCCTCATACTTCCTCTTATGGTTTAATGAAGTTTATGAAGCATAGTAAAAAATGGATTGCAGCAGCATCTGTAACTTTGCTTTTGACTATCGGCGGGATTGGCTTTTACCATCAGAACCAACCATCAAGTAAAGATGAGATATTTAATGAGTACTATAAACCCTATGAAGTTACTGTTTCTTATCGTTCTGCTGATACAGAATTAAATAGCCTGCTGGAAAAAGGATTTGAGGCTTATAAGAATAAAAAGTTTTCACAGGCTTTGACATTGTTTCAAGAGGTGCTTAATCAGAGAGAAGATGTTGCTGCAAGAATGTATTCCGGTATCTCATATATCGAAACAGAAAAATATCAAAAAGCAACTAATTCCTTAAGTAAGGTAATAAATAGCCAGGATAATTTATTTATTGAACAAGCTAAATGGTATATGTCAATATGTTATATAAAGGTAGGTGAATTTGAAAGGGCAACACATTTTCTTAATGATTTGAAATCTGAAAGTTCCTATTATAGTAGTCAAAGTAAACAATTAATACAAAAGTTAAACCATTTAAAGAAGAAACCTTAAATAGAAGAATTGTTTAGCTGGATAATCAAATAGAAAAGACCAAAAGGCAATTTTATTTTGCATCTTAATACGCGAAGGATATGATCAGAAAATTAAATAAAGTAGAAGACCACGATAAAAGTGCAATAGATGATCCAATTCATGAGCGAGTAGAAAAGGCGTTTTTATCTTACGTCTCTCATCGGGTCAGAACTCCATTAAATTCAATAATAGGATTTTCTAAGCTTTTGATGAATAGCAATAGCCTTGATTCTTCTAAAAAGGAAGAGTTTATTGAAATGATAATGGAAAGCGGATATGAACTGCTTCATTATTTTGAAAATATACTGGATGCTTCTGAAATGGATGTTGGCATGTTTTCTCCTAATTTGAGAAAAGTTAATATATCTCAGATAATGATAGGTGTTGCAGGAGAGTACAATGATCGGGGGCTTTTGGGTAAACCGGTAAAAGTCCGTTTCCCGGATCTTAATAAAAACCAGGAAATCAATGTGTCCACAGATGAATTTATTCTGAAAAGAATTGTTCATAATTTGATTGAAATAATGATAAAAAATATTGGAAGAGGTGAGATAAATATCTTTTATAGTGGAGATAATGATATTATTGATATAAGAATTGTCGGCAGGTCTTCTTATAATTCCAAAGCAGCAGGTTTTGTTTCAGAAGATCTGTTTTCAGACACTTATTCTTATCAGGATGATCTGGATTATCTTTCTGTAAAGGTTGTTAAACAAATGGTCAATATTCTGAATGGTGAGTTGTATGTACAAAATGATATTAATAATGATACATCTTTATGTATTGTAATCCCCAATAGAAAAAAAACAGATTATAATTATGAAAAATAATGGAAAAAATATATTCAAGATTGCTACAAACAATGGAGAAGAGCGAATAGATAAAGAAAGTGTTGTTTCATGTAAGCAATTTTCTTTCGGAACTTCTGTTTATCTGTATAGCGGTTCTCATTTGCTATTACAGGAAAGTATTGCTGAATTGAAAACCCTTCTGAACAGCGAAACATTTTTTGTGATCGATGAAAATATACTGATAAATTTAAAATATGTAGATGCTGTCTTACCTAATTATTTGGTAATGTCAAATGGGGAACAATTTATTATTACTGAGAGACAGCGTAACGCGTTTTTTAAACGGGTAGGTCAGTTTTTTGAATTGGAATACGACAACTAAAGTTAAACCCGATTTTTAAGAATTAATGATATTTACAATTTTATGGATTAGGAAGTTGAAATAGCTCATGATTGTGATGTTTTAATTTTTAGGCGTTTATTTGGTTTATTAGTTTGATGGGAGTGGGGAGCAA
>CAYFRV010000395.1:0-2599 GCA_964345495.1 uncultured Bacteroidales bacterium
GCGGAGCGACGATATTATGGTAGATATAAAATATAAACAATTCATAAAAGTGCCGATAGGCACGACATTATTAATTTTAGTCGGACACTACTGATAATTTTTAGAAAAATTTAGTATACAAATGATGGAGAGTATGAATATGATGGAGAAAAGCGACTGGCGGGAGATAAGTTGCTTATAGTAAGCTTTCAGCCAGCTGACCAACACGAACGTCATCATAAAGGTGGATGCTAATAGTAGAATCAACCTTGCAATGCGCAGGTTTAGATAGTTGGCTCCATTCAGCCAAGCAGATTGCGCACAATAATATTGAACTGGATAAAATATGCCAGGCATTCCTGGTGGTTCTGGTATTTGAGCAGGTATAATCCTTCGTCTGTCAGATCAAATTCTTTGTTTGGTTTTTAACCTTTCTTTTTAATCTTTTTCCTTACAAATTGGCTGAGTTCATTGTAAGAATCAGGGGTTGCAGCATCCTGATTTTTCCATATAATATTTCCCTCTTCATCCAGAAGAAAAACATAACACAGTCTTTTGTCCTGAATGCTAAAATATTCAAAATACTCAGATAAAGGACCGTAGTAAGTGGCTACATGGTCGTGTTTATAAGAAGGAACCCCTGATCTCATACCCGAATCGATCCAACCGGACATCCACTTCCAATTGTTCGAAATCATAGGGATTTCATAGAAGGTAACCTGCTCATTGCCTCCAAATTCTTCGATGAATGGATCCAGCCATGAGTCTACTTGTCCTTGTGTCTGGCGTTTGAATGCGATAAGTATCAATGCTGTTTTCCCCTGCGTTACTTCCGGGAACACAACTTTTTCCTGTGAAAGCGTTTCTGCTTCTATGACCGGAAATTTTTGCGATTGAACCTGCTGAACCATAATTAAAAGAGTTATAACCAGAATGCTGTGTTTTATAAATTGCATTTTATTTTAGTAAACAGTTAATGAGAGAAAATTGTTCTATTATTGAATTGTTAGTATCTGTTAAAACCTCACTTAAAAAAACTGAAAACTAAAGCAGGTATATCTGATTGTTTTTCAGAAAATTGAAATAATTCCAAAAATTTTCAGTGAGGCAAACAGTAAACCGATCATTAAGATAATTCTCGCCAGCTTTGGTCCGTACTTTACAGCAACCCTTGTTCCGATAAATGCCCCCAGCATATTACCTGCGCCTACAATTAACCCGAATTCAAGGTTTACCTGTTTGTTCAGGATGAATACAATTAGCGCGAAACTGTTGTAAATGAGAACGATGAAAAGTTTTAGAGCGTTGGCTTTGATTAGGTCAGCTCCGGCAACTAACACAAGTGAGGAAATCAGGAAAAAACCGATTCCGGCCTGAATGAAACCGCCATACAGACCAATAAAAAAGAAGGTGATAATCTGAATAACACCCATTTTTGTTTTTTGGGTGTTTTTTTGTTTTATCCACCGTTCGGGTTTTACCAGAATAAAAATGAACATGATGATTAATAAAACCCCGATGAATTTTTCCAAAAATGCTTTGTCAATATTAGCTGCAAGAAAAGCTCCGGGTATTGCTCCGGCAATGGCAGGAAGTGTCAGGTAAATACCTTCTTTGAATTTGAATACTTTGAGTTGTTTGAAACTACTTGTAGCAACGATATTTTGCATAAGTAAAGCAATTCTGTTTGTGCCGTTGGCTACATTTGCCGGAAGTCCTAAGAACATAAGAAAAGGGAGGGTTAACAGGGAGCCGCCTCCTGCAAAGACATTTATAAAACCTGCGAGGAGTCCAATACTAATAGCGGCAACGTACTGGAGTTCTGTCATGGTATATTAGAATACATATTCAAAAACGCCAAGCAACTTTAATGAGGAAAGCAAAATGACGCCTAATAAAATATAGCGGACATATTTAGCTCCCCATGAAACGGCAAATCTTGAAGCAATAAAAGCGCCGAGCATATTTCCAACAGCAAGTATTAAACCGAATTCCCAGTTTATTTGATCGTTCATGGCAAAGATAGCTATTGCAAAAGGAGAATAGATTAGAATGATGAGGAGCTTCATTGCATTTGCCCGGACAACATTAACGCCTGCACTGAGAACCAAACCTGCAAGCAAAAATAACCCGACACCGGCCTGGATAAATCCACCGTAGATTCCGATCAGGAAAAATATGATGATTTGTAATGTAGTGGGTTTGCTTTCTACATATCCTGCTTGTCCTTTTATCCATTGCTGGGGTTTGTAGAGGATAAGGAAAAACATTATGAGCAGTAGAATTGCGATTGTTCGTTCCATTATCTCTTCATTGAGCTCAACGGCAATCTGTGCTCCCACAAGCGAACCGATAACTGCCGGAATGGCCAGCCAGAATCCCATCTTTGTGTTCAGGACTTTTTGTTGTTTGAAGCTACCTACTCCGACAACATTTTGCAGCAATATAGCGATTCTGTTCGTTCCGTTAGCCACATTTGCAGGCAGGCCCAAAAACATAAGCATAGGTAAGGTGATTAACGAACCACTACCAGCCAGGGTATTAATGAAACCTGCAAGGAAACCGGCACCTATTAAAGCCAGAATTAAATACCACTCCATATTGTTTTAATTTAAAAAAG
>CAYFRV010000396.1:0-2564 GCA_964345495.1 uncultured Bacteroidales bacterium
ACGAAATGCGATTAGTGTGTCCAGAAAAACAGGTCTCGGCTCCTTTACGTTTTCTTGTTTATTCCGGCGATGTTGACCCCCCTGTCCGGAGGAATTTGACCCCCCTTGAAGGTTCGTTGGTATATGACTAAGAACAATGACAAATTTACATTTTTTCTCTTAAAGATTTTCCTTTTAATTCAATTCTATAAGATCCATGTACTAATCTGTCCATAATTGCGTCAGCCACAGTGTTTTCATCTATAATTTCATACCATTTATTCACTGGAAGCTGACTGCTGATAATAGTACTTTTCATTCCATGACGATCCTCAATGATCTCAAGCAAATCCAGACTTTCTTGTTTTGAGAGTGATTGCATACCAAAATCATCCAGAATAAGGAGCTGGTGTTTGGAAATTTTTTTTATGAGTTTCATGAAAGTTCCTTCTGCCCTGGCAATTCTTATTTTTTCCATCATTTTTTGCATATTAAAATAAAGAGTTTTGTAACCCAGGCTACAGGCTTGATGACCCAATGCAGATGCTATAAAACTTTTTCCTGTTCCTGTCGCCCCTGTTATTAAAATACATTGTCCTTGTTCTATAAAATAACCATTTCCCAGGGAGAGGATGGTGGATTTGTTCAGGTTGCGCTCTGTGTTAAAATCTATTTCTTCAAGTGAGGCTTGGTAACGAAAACCTGCTGCTTTTCTGAGGCGCTCAAGCCTTTTTGTTTGGCGGTTTTCTTCCTCAGCCTGCAGGAGAAGCTTAAGACCTTCCTGGAGATCCAACTCAAGATGACGGCGCGTCTCTGTAAGTGACTGCCACATTTGATACATTCCGTTTAATCGTAAAGTTTTCATTTTTTCTAAATGTTCCATAAACATTCTTTTTGTTTGTTTTTTTTCGGTTTGTTTTTTTCGGTTTAGTTTATTTATAATAATCAGCTCCCCGGATATTGGAGTGAAACGGGAGCTGTTTTTGTAAAGCCTTTTCACCTTTATCGTCTACTTCTAACATGCCATTTTCGATGACTCTTTTTAAAAAAGTATAGGAGCATGCATTTACCTCAATAGCCTTCCGGCAGGCCCGAATAAGTTTTTCCTGGCCTGATTTTCGTGCAAGAGCTTTAATCCCGTCACAACTCTTATATGCCTGCTCAGGATGAGGTCTTGTGGAGAGAACAGTCTCTACTACCTGTTCTACTTCCCGGGATTGATTTCTGGCCCATGAAAGATAATACTCCGGGCTCCGCTCTAAATATTTTTGATAATGGGAAGGCATATGTTCTTTTACAGTTGTATACCGGTTAGGAGATCGGTCACGGAGATGGGATGCTATTTTTTCTCCTTTATAGTAAATATCCACAACCCTGTTGGTGTAAATAACCCGAACTTTTTCCCCGACATAACGAAAGGGGGCGCTGTAATAATGCTTGTCCTCATAGAGCAATATATGAATATTGGGCTGAACTTTCAGCTCACGGTATTTTTTTATTTGAAAGCGCTCCCCTGGTAAATCTTGTAGATGAGGTTTTTCTTCACTCTCATAAAGGCTGGCCCGGGTGTTATCACTGCGTTGAAACCGACGTTGATTATACAGCTCAAGCTTCTCCTTAAAGGCTTCATTAATTTCCCCTATTGAATGAAATTCACGATCTCGCAGCGGGGCATAGATATGACTGTAGCTATGGCTGACAAAAGTCTCGGCCAGGGATTTGTCTTTAGGTTTGCGACTGCGGGCCGGAATGATGGCTGTGCCATAATGATTGGCAAAATCTTCCAACACTTTATTGAGCTTGGGTTCATACCGGTCCGTTTTTATAACTGCGCTTTTAAGATTATCCGGCACAATGCCTTTGGGTACGCCTCCAAAATAATGAAGACAATTAGAAAGTGCTCTTATAAAATCTTGTGTTTTTTGACTCTCTATGGCTTCTATATAACTATATTGACTATAACCCAATACACCAACAAATACCTGGGCTTGTTTTATTTCACCCGTATCCCTGTCAACATAAGGAAAGGTTCTGCCGGCAAAGTCAATATAAAGCAGATCACCAGGAGCATGATCCTGAGGCAGAGAAACCTGTCTTTTCTTGGCCCACTGTTGTAGATGCCAGCAAAACTGGGAATAACTATATCCATGGATTTCTTTTTGCCGGTACTCTTTCCACAGCAGCCAACGGGTAACACCAGGTCTTTGCAGCTCCCGGAAAAAATAGTCCATGTGACTGACAAGATAATGATATCGCCTGTCTTCTTTTTGTCTTCCAGAGGAATGAACATATTGGCCTAAAACCTCATCTTCCTGTTTTAAAAGATCTTCTTTTTGTGCTGGAAGACTTTCCAGAATCGCAAGATACTTCTTTACTGTATTTTTAGATACCCCCAGTTCTCTGCTGATGGTCTTTTTACCTTTGCCTTGGCTGTGAAGCCGATAAATTTGTTTAATCATACCTGTGGTTTTTGGTTTTCTTGCCATGGTTTGTTTTTTGCACCCGAAAGTGCAAAACCTAACAAAAACCTTCACCGGAAAAGGGGGTCAAAATGCCAGTATGTCATTTTTTGACCCCGGGGTCAA
>CAYFRV010000397.1:0-2559 GCA_964345495.1 uncultured Bacteroidales bacterium
AAAGAAAGTAAATTGTTTAATTCAATAATTGTGAAATGATTTTTAGTACTCTTGAATTTTTTATGTTTATCATTGTCTTGCTGGTTCTGTATTACCAGGTAAGGAAAACGCATCAATGGTTCGTCCTGCTTCTGGCCAGCTCGGCTTTTTTAGGCTATTTATCCGTAAACTTTCTTGTTTATACATATCTAATCATTATTATAAATTATCTGCTCGGTATTTATATTGAAAAGCAAATCCATCAAAAAAGGCGTTTTTACCTTTACCTTGGTGGTATAATTTTTAATATCGGTCAATTGGTGTTTTTTAAATACATTAATTTTTTAATTGAAAATGCGAATACTTTTATTGGTTTATTTGAGCCGGGATCTGAAATACAGTACATCAATATCATCATTCCTGTTGGAATATCTTACTACACATTTGAGGGCATAGGGTATTTGATAGAAATTTACAGGGGCTCGGGAAAAGCCGAACGGCATTTTGGCCTTTTTGCAAGTTATATTTTATTCTTCCCTAAATTGCTTGCCGGCCCGATTGAACGGTCGAAAACCTTTTTGCCTGCGTTACGGAAGTCATATTCTTTCGATAAAGAATTATTTCACGATGGAATGATACAGATTTTCTGGGGATTGTTTAAGAAACTTGTTATTGCCGATAGGTTGGTCTTGTTAATCAATAATGTTTATGGAAATGTAACGGAGTTTACAGGTGTTCCTTTATTGATTGTATTGGTGCTTCAGGTTTTTCATATTTATTGCGATTTCTCTGGTTATACAGATATCGCAATAGGAATAGGCAAATTGTTTGGGATAAAGCTTTCAAATAATTTTGACCGCCCGTTATTTTCACAAAATGTTAGCATGTTTTGGCGAAAATGGCACATGACGCTTTCAAACTGGTGCAACGATTATATTTTTAAGCGGATATTATTAAAGCGGATACGCTGGAAAAAGTGGGCTGCCGTCTATGGAGTTTTTATAACTTTTCTGATTATCGGAATCTGGCATGGCTCAGGTTGGAATTTTGTAATTTTAGGAGCAATGCAAGGTGTAGCGATCAATTATGAATTTTTTACTAAAAGAAAAAGACTTCAGATTGCTTCAAAAATGAATACCTATTGGGTGAAGTTTTTCAGCAGAATGATTGTTTTCTTTTTTTTCGCCGTAACACTGGTTTTTTTCAATGCGAAGAGTGTTGGGGATGCACATTATTTTCTTACCCATTTATTTCAGGGGATTGAATATAAACTTACCGGATTTGACATGGGTGTTACCCATTCTGACCACATCATAGCATTGATTGGAATTGGAATTGTTTTACTGTTTGATTACATGAATGAAAAAGGCATTTTGATAAGAGAAGCCCTGAAAACGAAACCGGTTTTTAGATATTCTCTTTATTATGGGTTAGTTATTGTTGTATTGATGTTTGGAAAATTTGCAGCATCAGATTTTGTATATTTTCAATTTTAAGATTCAAATGAAGAAACTTTTACTGCATACAACGATTATACTATTTTTGATTGTCCTTCTCAATCAACTGGCTATTCGCTCTTCTAAAGTTTACAAAGATGGAGCTTCAATTGTCTGTGAAGAAAAACGAATCGCTGTAAGAAAAAAAACATGGTCTGCATCAGAAGACAAGATCAATGTTTTATACTTTGGGGCCAGTGGTATTTTGACTGCTTTAATCCCGGAAGTCTTTGATTCAGTTTTGAACCAGCAGACTTATTCGATGAATTTAGCGCTCCCGGCATTGCCTATCGGGGCTTATTACCACTATTTTCTGGATTATCTGGAAAATAATCCTGCGCCTGAATATATTATTATGACCTACCATGTTGATGATGAACCTATCTTACTGTTTAATACTTATGGAAACCAGGGAATCAACTTTCCAAGGGAGGTGGTTTCTTATTTTTTGAACAGGTCAGATAAAAATCAGATAATTAACTATTTACTCCCATTTCATGTGTATTGGAAGTCGCTTTTCAGATATTACTATAACAGCGTTTTTAATCCTTCGCACATAGAAGAAACCAGTAAAAGGAATGAGCTTATTGTTCGTGATATGATAAAAGAACGCGGGTATTATTTTATTATGGAACAGGCAAGATTTCCTGACGGAAGATTGCCTGAAAATTATATGGAAGAAACTGACTGTCCTGATTGTGAACTGAAGATTTTTGATCCGGATACAGACGTTTATGTTGATAAATTTTTTAATTTGACAGCAGAACATAACGTTGAAGTATTATTGATCTCTTATCCGGTTCGAAAAGGTGTGTATAAACAGTTCGAAGCAACCCCGGACCCCATCCGGAAATTAGTTGACCGGTATGAAAACATTTCAATTCCATCGGATGGATGGAAATTGCCTTTTTATCCAAACAAATATTTTTCAGATCCGGTCCATTTGAATAAATCTGGCGCTCTGTTATTTACCAAAGAAATTGCTCAGGAATTTAACAGAATTTATAGAATTGACCGGAGAAGAACAGAAGATAAGTATGTAGACAAATAGAGAATAAATAAAGTTTTTTTATTCTTCTTATAT
>CAYFRV010000398.1:0-2555 GCA_964345495.1 uncultured Bacteroidales bacterium
ACTATATTTGTGTTAGCAACAGTAACTAAAATGCGGGTGGAACCGTTTTAGTTGTTGTTGAGAATAAAATTTCAACAATTATGCCTCTAATCACCTAGGTTCCACCGGTTAGAGGCTTTTTTTTTCTTATCAATTATGAATACAGGACAAATTTGCAAATCTAAAACCACCAGCAGGTATACTACGATACCAAATGAATTGATTCAAAATAAGAACATAAGTGCAAAGGCTAAAGGAATAATAGTTTATTTACTTTCCTTGCCTGATAATTGGGTAGTTTATAAGACTGAATTACACAATAATTTTACAGACGGAAAGGACTCAATAAGGAGTGGTTTTGATGAACTTGTAGAGGCTGGATACATAGTTACCGTTGATGTAAGAGATGAAAATGGACGTTTTAAAGGTAGTAATCATATAGTGTATGATTTACCGATATCGGAAAATCCCATATCGGTAAATCCAACATCGGTAAACCCGCCACTACAAAAGAAACATAATACAAAAGAAACAAAAGAAAAAGAATATAATGCCGACTTTTTAAAATTTTATAGTGCCTATCCTAGAAAGGCAGGTAAACAGGCTGCTTCAATCAGATGGCAGAAGTTATCAAATGAACAAAAGGAAAAGGCACTTAAAGCAGTAGAAAGATATGCCGATGCTGAAAAAGAAACAGAGTTAAGATACATCCCATACCCGGCAACCTGGTTAAATGATGGAAGGTATGATAATTATCTTTCAAAGGCACAAAAAAGAAAATTTGTAATGTGATGATAGCAGAACTTCAAAAGTTAGGAATAGATTTAAAAGGCAGAACATCAGGACAATTTAAAACTACATGCCCTAAATGTTCACATACAAGGAAGAAAAAAAGCGATCGGTGCCTATCGGTTAACATTGATGGTGGCATTTATAATTGTCATAACTGCGGATGGTCCGGAGCAATCGGTATTAAAAAGAAGGTGTATTTCAAGCCTGAGGATAAGCCAAATCCGGTATCAGATAAAGTTTATGATTGGTTTAAAATGAGAGGCATAAGCAAGCAAACCGTTAGCGATTTTTTTATTACTGAAAGCATGGAGTTTATGCCTCAAAAGGGAAAGGAAGTAAAAGTAATAAATTTCAAGTATTACAATGATGAAAATTTAGTAAACATCAAATACCGGACTGCAGACAAGCAATTCAAGATGGTTCAGGGTGCCGAATTAATATTTTATAATTTGAATAGCATTAAAGGGCAAAATGATTGTGTGATTTGTGAGGGGGAGATGGATGCTTTAAGTTTTCATGAGGTCGGCATTAAGAATGTTGTTTCGGTTCCTAACGGTGCATCAAAGGGAAATCAAAAACTAGAATACCTTGATAACTGCTGGCATTACTTTGAGGGTATTGATAAAATAATCATAGCAACAGATAACGATGAGCCCGGAGAGGCTCTCCGGGAAGAAATAGCTCGAAGGTTAGGAAAAGAAAGATGTTATATTTTTAGGTATCCGGAAGGCACAAAAGACGCTAACGATATTTTAGTAGGTGGAGGTCCTGATGTTTTAAAATATTGTATTGAAAACATAGTGGAATACCCACTTGAGGGAATTCAAACAGTTGAAGATATAGAAAGTGCAATAGATTATATTTATGAAAATGGTTATCCAAAAGGATTTAACGTTGGTTATCCGGAATTTGACAAGCATCTAACGTTTAGGATAGGAGAACTAACTACGATTTCAGGGGTCCCGGGAAGTGGAAAAAGTGAGTTCATAGATCAGCTCATGATTAGATTGAGCATGTTGCACGGGTGGAAATGGGGAATATGGTCCGCTGAAAACCAACCATCCGCATTGCATTTTGCTAAACTTGCTGAAAAATATATTGGAAAAGGTAGTTTTTATTCAAAGGAAAGAAACTTTCAGATCACAACCAGTGAATTAACAAAAGCAAAAGAATTTATAAACGAACATTTCTTTTTTGTCTCTTTTATTGATGAAAATTTAACTATTGATTCACTGATTCAGAAATCTAAAGAGCTAGCCAAAAGGCATGGAATAAACGGTTTTTTAATTGATCCTTACAACTACTTAGAACACAAAATAAGAAACGGTCAATCTGAAACTCAATATGTAAGTGAGTTTTTGACTAAATTAAGCATGAATTGTAAGCTAACTGGATTGCATACATTTCTTGTTGCTCATCCAACCAAAATACAAAAAAAAGATGGTGCTTACGAGGTCCCTACATTGTATCAAATTTCTGGAAGTGCTCATTTTTTCAATAAAACAGATAATGGAATAATAGTTTACAGACACTTTGATCCAAATAATTCAGATAATTTAGTCGAGGTTCACATTCAAAAAGTAAGATTTAAGTTTATCGGTAAAATAGGAATGGTAGAATTTAATTATAACAGGTTTAACGGAACATATCATGAGTGATCTACAAGAGCGTGTCGTTTGGGGCAAATTAATAGGAGATATTGAAAAAGCCATAACCGGTGTGAACGGTCGAGTGAGCAAAAGAAGCAGCAAGTCAATTGAATTCGAAATAGGGAAATCTAAAAT
>CAYFRV010000399.1:0-2552 GCA_964345495.1 uncultured Bacteroidales bacterium
GACAGCCTCTCTACTGATTTTTCCATTATTCCTTCCGGGCCCTGTTCCAGATTACCTGTCTGAATACAAACCAGAGAAGACCTGAAATCACGAACAGCGTCAGGCCATAAAGAGGAGGAAGGGACGAAACGCGGAGACCTCCTGCCAGCAGGGAAGGTGAAATAGCCTCCTTCGCCGTCTCCACGGCTTCCATGGCTCCATATAAACCGATAACCTGTCCCAGCACCCCTACAAGAAAGGCAAAACTACCAGTGAAAAGAATAACCTCATTCTCTTTTTTCAGTTTCGCAATTGTCTTCTTCCCTTTTACCAGATCGTAAATAATGCGCACAGTCATTATTATAACCACAATCCACAAGAGATAAACAACCGACATAAAACTCGGTCCGCCTTCATAAAAATGTTTAAATACCATAACAATAAATTTTTTGGTTCATAATACAATCAATATTAGCTCTTATTTATGAACCTGAAAAATTTTTTAGGTCAATATACAATCTTCCATGCCGGATAACAAATAATTGCCTCTCACCTGAATAATATCCGTTTAGGGTGCAAAAGATGTTCTTTACATAAAAATCCCTCAAAAACAGAACACTTTGAAGAATTCATTTTATCTTTGATACTAATGGAGAAGCAGAATATCAACACCTTACTGTCATCAAAAAACCATTGGATTGGGCACACGATCTACTGGATCGTTGCTGCCTTTCTGATGTTTTTTATCTTCAGCAACAGGAATTATGACGTTCAGATAAGGTTGGCACTGGCAGGGCTTCTGATTGTTACCAGCTATTTTATATCCATGGCAGTGAACAATTATTTGATCCCGAAACTGCTCTTTCAGGGCAAAATAAAACTTTTCATCTATTCCCTTTTTGCGGTGTTCATCCTTACCTTGTGGCTTATTACTGTATCCATTATTCTCATTCTTCTTTACAGCCTGAATTACCTGCCCGAGGCCGTAACGCCAACCAGGGAAGACCTTCTTATTCTCATATCCGGGAACTACCTGGTCGTCATTCTTGCCGCGGTAATTCATTTTATTCGCGAGTCATACAGCAGAATGCTGGAAAAACAGAAAGTAGAAATGCAAAAACAGGAAACAGAAGAGAAGCTGAAGGAGGTACACCTCCAACTTTTACAGGGACAGCTTCACCCTCACTTCCTGTTTAATATGCTGAATAATTTATACGGATTAGTGAAGGAGGACGTAAAAGCCTCAAGAGAGGTCATTGTTAAACTTTCCGAACTGCTTGATTACATGCTTTATGAATGCAATAAGAATGAAATTGAACTCACTGAAGAAATACAATTCATCCGGAATTACATTGAACTGGAACGACTGAGGCACGATGAGGATTTTAATGTACGGTTTGATTTTCCTCAAAACACAAGAGAAATCAAAATAGCACCGCTTATTCTGTTTCCCTTTGTTGAAAACGCCTTCAAACATGGCTTTCGGAATACCGAAAATAATGCGATCCATATCGAATTACAAACCGATGAAGAAAAACTTATTTTTCGTGTCTCAAACCATGCAGCAGAGTCATCTTCCGATCCCTATCTGAACCAGGAAAGCAAAGGCATCGGTTTAAAAAACAGCAGGGAGAGGCTTAATCTCTTATATAAAGACAAACACAAGCTGAATATTGAACAGCAAAATCAAACCTACTCGGTTCACCTTGAAATATCACATAGCTAAATGGCTGAAAAGAAAACATACAAATGCATAATTATTGACGATGAACCCATTGCAATCAAAGTGATCAGGGATCATTTGGAAAACTTCAGCAATATGGAATGCCTCCGGGGTTTCACGAAAGCGGTGGATGCCCTTGAGGTACTGAACAAAGAAGACGTCGATCTGCTATTCCTGGACATTAACATGCCCGGGATTTCAGGGGTAGAATTTCTCAAATCCCTGCATTCTCCTCCTAAAGTCATTTTCACAACGGCCTACCGCAATTTTGCTGTCGATGCTTTTGAATTGGATGCCCTGGATTACCTGGTAAAACCGATCTCCTTTGAACGGTTTTTGAGAGCCATGAATAAGTTTTTTGCCAGCATGCAACAACAGGAACAACATCTACCTCATCAGAATCAAAAAAGAGAATACATTATTCTGAAGGCAGACAAGAAAAACCATAAAATTTCCCTGGATGATATCTTATACATCGAAAGCCTCGATAACTATATCAAGGTACACACCACGGAATCATCCATCATTTGTTACGAAAGGCTATCCTCTATGGAAAAAGAACTGCCCGGAAGCGATTTTATTCGCATACACCGCTCCTACATCATCAACCTGAACAAAGTAGAGGTTTTTACGGCTTCTTATGTAGAAATCGGTGATATGAATTTCACCATCGGACGGAATTATAAAGAATATGCCTTGGAAAGGCTTGAGAAAGGTTAATTATCTGGTTCATCAACATAGGTTTACACAAAACGATAAAAAAGCATTACCAAGTCAATACCGGAACAAAATTCCAAAATCGTTACCGGATAGAATCCACACGCATTCAGAATTGGGATTACGGATGGAA
>CAYFRV010000400.1:0-2549 GCA_964345495.1 uncultured Bacteroidales bacterium
ACAAATTTGAATGTGGTTTGTATTAGGAAAAAGAGGCACCGTATTCCGATGCCTCTTTCCAGTTTGATTTATTTGCCAGAGCTATTTAATATCAATGTTTCCGTACCTGGTTTGCAAGGTTACCTTTGCTTTTGGATTTTTGGCTCTTCCAATTATCCCTGAAATTTCCAGGTCGGTATTGTCTTTTCTTCTGTTGATATTTTCGCTATCCGGATAATTAATGTCTCCATAGTCAGCTTTACCTTCAATTTTATAAGAGGCTGCTTTATCGATCTTTAAATCAATATGGCCGTAATTGTTATCCACCCATATTTTTTCAAAAGTCTTCGGAATGTAGTCAACTTCTATATCGCCGTACTTTGTTTCAATATCCAGTTGTTTATTTAATTGATCTACTTCGTAATCCGTATATTTTGATTCAACAACCAGGTTGCCGATCTCACCCAAATAATAATGATCATATTTCGACTCAGCAACAATTGAGCTGGCTTCTTCAGCATATAATTTTGAATATTTTGTCACTGCCATTAGAGCTGTACTTTTATCAAGCCTTAATTTTGAATATTTAAGATCCAGTTTCAACCAATTTGCCTCTTTAATTGTTCCGTCTGAGTATCCAAGATATACCCGGCTAAGAGGTTTTGTGTTATCTCTTAATATTTTATTGGCTTTCAGATTACCATATTTTACTGCAATATCAGCTTCTCCGGCAACTTCATCAATAAAGACATCTCCGTATTTATTATTAAGTGTTAAGTTAAGAAATTTAGGCATTTTAATCTCATAATCAATACTGAATTCCTTTTTATTACTATCGAAGCTGAAAAACCAGTTTGATTTATTAAAATTTTTGCCAATCTCTGTTTCAACATTTATGGTGTTTCCATCCTGACTAAAATTCACTGTTATATGTTCTAACAATTCTTTAGCTTTATCTTCCTGTTTATGATCAACAGTGATGGTAACATCAATAGATATGCTGTTTTTCGCCCAGTTAGTGATTTCTACATCTCCATATTTGTTAGTTAAGTTGAGATGAGTCTGTTCATTTGCATCATATTCCTTATGAATTTTTTTTGAATATTCATCTTCCGCTGCATTTATGGTAAATCCTGTAAATAGAATAAGGATAAATACCAGTGCATAATGTTTATAATTCTTTGTTTTCATGGCTCTTATCATTTTTATTGGTTTCATTTTCATTTTCTGTATTTTTAATTGCTTGTACCTGATTAAGTTGCTCCAACACCTGAGTCATAACCTCTAATTTCATTTGATAATGCCTGACAAGCGCATTCATCACTCTCGGGTCATTGGGATTCTCCTTAAAATCCTGTTTAATGTTATAATAAACAGAATCCATTGCCTTCAGCTCATTCAAAAGCATCTTTTTTTGCTTCTTGCTTTTAAATTCAAAATTCTGAATTTGGTTGTATTTTTTATTAACCATACTGGAATAATATAACTGTGCTTCCCGAAATTCAGGTGATGCATTTTTCACAGCTAACTGCTCTTTGGGTTGATTGTCATAGATATTATCATATAGCCACAAACTGGATAGTACAACAAGCAAACCAACAACTGCTGCTTTTAATACAACTTTGTATGACGAGAAAAATGATGTTTTTTTATTATTATAACGATTCAATTTATTTTGAAATCTTTCAAAATGTCCCTCTGCCGGTTCCAGATCATCAAATTTCTCTCTGTTATTTCTTATGATATCTTCAAATTTTTTCATCGTCTTATCTACTGTTTGCAAGTTGTTCTTTTAATTTGTTTTTTGCTCTTGTATACTGTGACCGTGATGTAGAAGCTGAAATGTTTAATATTTCTCCAATTTCATCATGATCATAGCCTTCGAGAAGATACAGAGACAGCACGATTCTGTATCCATCTGCCAATTGATTAATGGCGCCTTTAATTTTATCAATCTGCTCCGGGGTGTCATCTTCTTGTTCCTCCTTTTCTTCTTTTATCTCATGTGGATATTCTTCAACATTATTAAAATCTAACTTCTTTTTTTTTATTTGGTCCAGGCTGTGATTGATGACAATTCGCTTTAACCATGCTCCGAAACTAACCTTTCCGCTGTACGTATCTAACTTGTCAAATGCTTTCAGAAATGCTTCCTGCATGATATCTTCTGCTTCCATTTCATCGGAAACAATACGGTAACAAGTATTATACATAGCCTTGTAGTATAGCTTGTAAAGCTGAAACTGGGCCGTCTGTTCTCCTTGTTTACACCTGTCGATTATATCCTGATGGATATTTTTGTATAATGAATCCGTTTTATTCATATCTTCACGATAAAAGACGCTTTTGTTATTATTTTGCTGCATATAAAGATACATGATTCATTAGAATAAGGTATAGTTTTCGTATAATTGTTGTTTCATCAGAAGATTGTTCTATTATTCTCTTGCTCTATTGTTAAATTGTTCTATTGTTGTTAAATTGATGCAAAGAGCGTTTAATTCATTTCTTTTTTATCTAATGACGTTTTATGAATTAAACTGCTGCATCAGATAAAATTGAATTTGGGT
>CAYFRV010000401.1:0-2543 GCA_964345495.1 uncultured Bacteroidales bacterium
ATAAATATTGTTCTTCCAGACAACAGACAATTCGCTGCCAGGAGCAAAATGCCACAAATACTGAAAATATAAAGTAAAGGCATTATAGTTTAAGTTTGCCGTGTTTACTTCAGACTGGGAATAATCCAAATTATCACTCATATAACCGGATTGCCGAAGGTTATATAATTCTTTATAATCTAAAGTTCTCCAATAGTGACGCAGTCTAAAATTCATCAGCATTCGATTTGTAAATTTGTAACTGCTCTCCAGCGTATTTGTAAATGTTTTAATATCTCTTTTCCCAAATACCGGTGGTATTTGTCCTTCATTGAATCCACCACCGCTAACATAACCGACGTCATTAAAATCCTTTTTATATTCTACACTATATTCCAATGAAAATCGATCACTGAGACGGAAATTTGGGTGCAAATCGAAACCATACTGTTTCCTGTTAAACCTTGCAGCAGATAAATACCGCAAACCTCCCCTGATGCTTAAATCCTTGCTGTTATCAGTTCCACCCCACAATCTAATGAATGTATGTTGTGGCCGTTTGTATTTCCACGCCCAGTCATCAATCCTGGGTTCAAAAAAGTCATTTGACTCAGGTTGCCAGTTTATAAAAACTCCAAGTTCGGACTGATTCTTAAAATTGGCATTGGAGAACCACCGAACTTCAAATTTTTGAAATTTTCTTGGTTTGTATAGACTCGAATACTCTAAGTCAAGATTATTATATATGCTTAAAAAGACAGAAAAAGGATCGTAGATGTTATATGATAATTCTACATTCTGACTAAATTCGTTATTATTTCTCAAATATCCCAAATCATTAGGGTCATAAGTATCACTTTCTGTAGTATGACCAAGTTCAAAGCGAAAGTTCCCCTGTGTTTTTCTAAAATTGACGGAATATTTGTGACCAAAAGCATTTTCATTTTTATATTTTTGACTTAAAGCTGCATCCCCATCAATCTGATAGGAATTTTCTTCATTAGCCAACTTGAACTCAGTACCAGTTACGTTGGCCATATAGTTTTCGCCAAAGTGATTAACATTGGTATTCACGATACTTACATATGAATTGTTTTTAAGGCTTTGATCAAACACCGTCATGTTATAATTGGTGAATGGCTGGGTCACTTCCTCCCTTTCCTCCCCGGTGATTGTATCTTTAATTGTTGCTCTTGAAGTAGACGTCATAGCATTAAGGAAACCAATTCCAAGTCCGTTGTCTGTTCTCCCGGAGACCTTAGTAGCGTTAATCATTTTAGTTTCTGTGGGATTTTTAACTATCTTTTCATTATCATCCAACTCATCGTCAACTTCATTGTAATCTTTTGGTTCACTTCCTATGCGTTGTGAGTAAAAAATTCCACCTTTATCAAAGAGCTCTGTCCCCTCTGTAAAGAAAGGTCTTTTCTCCTGATACTTAACCTCAAAAGGCGATAAATCAAGCACTCTGTCCTCTTCTTCGACCTGACCAAAATCAGGGATTAAAGTCATATCAAGTGTAAAACTCTCATTAATGCCATATTTCAAGTCCATCCCTCCACGGATATTGCTTGACCATGTGCTGTTTTCTGTACCATTTTCAATGTAAGATGAAAGATATGGCGTAAAAGAGAGTCTTAAAGGAGGATCAATATCATGAATGTTACTAAGTTCACCTGCTTGATTGACAATACCCTGCTGATTAATATCAATATAATTCCATGAATCCCATTCATTATAGCGCCTAATATGTCTAAACAGGTGTACACCCCAATTTTCTTTCAGATTATTTGGGAAACGTAAAGCTGCATAAGGAATTTTGACTTCTGCAACCCATCCAAAATCAGTGACCCTGACACTGCTGCACCAAACGGCATCCCAGTTGTAATCCGTTTTTCTTCCAATGTGTTTCACATCAGACTGAACACCGGATGCAGAAACAGTAAATTCCATCATATTCACACCATCATTGAATGGACTTAGAAGAATACTAAAGATATCAGCATTTAGACGTGAAATCCCATGACCTTTTATCCCTCTAAAATCACGATTGCCAAGTTCCGTAAAAATACTGTCCGGATGCGGATCGTATAGCTTAGCTCCAAAGTAGATGGCTTGATCATCATAAATTACTTTTACCTCGGATTTAAAAGAAGCATCTTCCCCATTATAAGGACGGTATTGTGTAAAATTTTCGGCCGATACGGCTTTATCCCATGTACTTTCTGTTAACTTACCGTTAATTTTTGGTGGTTTACCATTTTTTATGGCTTCTATGACTTTATCTTGCTGGGCAAAACCTATTTTTATTGACAATAATACTATTATACTTATTTGTAAAAATACGAATAAATCTCTCTTCAAAATTCTCCCCTTTTTTTATTTTAATGACGATAAATTAAGGAAAAGGTTTAAGCTTAAAGATTGAAGTTTTAGAACTCCGAAGAAAAATGGAATTTAATGTTGGGGAATTTTTCCTGGGCCATTCTCAGGGCATGTTTTGATTCGGCAAGGAACACTTCTCTTCCGTGCTTATCGTAAGCCATGGCTTGTGCTTTTCTTTT
>CAYFRV010000402.1:0-2537 GCA_964345495.1 uncultured Bacteroidales bacterium
AAGAACTGGGCATGGGGCAAATCATGTTCCCGTTCCGCCTTACGCTTGTAGGCACAGGCATGGGTCCCGATGTTGCGGAAATTGCCGTAATAATCGGCAAAGAAGAAACCATACGGAGAATTGAAAAAGCGATCGCAGAGATCAAAAAATAAAACGCACTATTGGTGTTTGCTTTGAACAAAAGCCGGTAAATAAATTATAACCTCCCTGCTCCCGGTTAATTCCGTCAGGGAGATTCTTTGTTGATACGACCTTTTTCTTTAGCACTGCATTGTTTATCGCTTGTTTTATAAGAATTTCATGAAAAACGAAAAACCAATCTATACGTCGAATTCCTGTTTGGGATAAATACAGGATTAAACAAAAAATTGAAAAATCTGAAAATATTTAACAGATGGATGATTTTTGGGTGTAATATATCTCCATTATAAAATTTTTTTTTGCACTTTTATAGCTATCTTCTATGTTTTTATAATGATAGTTTTAAGTAAGCAAGCAATTCCGGAACGTAGTCTAAGCGATGGATTTCTGTCAGTCCAATGGATTATAATTTTTTTATTTTCTGTTTGTTTGGTTGTAATAGGTAAACCGGAAAGAATTTTAGCGAAGGAACAAAAATACGACAGCTTATTTGTGGAAGCACGCCTAATGCTTGAACGATCTGTGCCTGACACGGCGATTCCTGTTTTAATAGAAATTGTAACACGATATCCACAACGAAAAGATATCGTTAATTATGCCCATATCAATTTGGCCGAAGCTTACAGAATGAAAAAAGAATATAAAAAGGCTACAGGTTTGCTGTACGGGGTGCTGCAAAGCGATTCTCTCAAACCTCACAACAAAGTCCATGCCTGCAACCGGTTGGCCGCTTTGTATAACGAATGGAAAAATGGCGGGAAACACCGTCGTGACAGTGTCGAAAAATATTCTCGATTGTGCATGGAATTGTCCAAAAAAAATAATTTTACAGAATTGCTGGCAGCATCACAAAATGAATTAGCATATGTTTTTCGTTTGCGAAATGATATTGACAGTGCATTGATATATAGTAGCAATGCCTATGATAATTTTTATAATGCAGGTGCATATCCCAAAGCGCTAAACACAGCTATTAATATGGCTGGGGTTTATTTGGCAATGAAAGAGCACAAAAAAGGATTAGTGCTTCTTGATACGGCTGCTCAATTTGTAAATTCCGATGATTATCAATCTCTTTTCATGAGAATGCATTTGCGAAAATCTGATTTCTATGCTGATCTTGGTAATTATAAAAAAGCCTTTAAAGCCATGAATAAAGCGCGTAAAATGCAGGAAGGATTTTTTCTAAACCGGATAAATGAGCAAATTCAGGAAATGTCTGCCAAATATGATCTGAGAACTAAAGAACAAAAAATTAAAGAAGTGGAGAATCTTAATAAATTACAAAGGCAGCGTAATATTTACCTGTCTTTGCTTTCTGCAGTTCTTGCAGCTATTCTGTTAATTATTTTTTATACTCACCGGATAAAGAGAAAAGTCAGAGAACAAGAGGAGATGATTATAAAGCAAGAAAACATCAAAATAAAAGCAGAATTAGATTTAAAACTTGAAGAGCTTAAGAATAAAAGCCGTGAGCTATCAATAACCATGGGACACATAATAAGTTTTAACGAAACTCTGAAAAAAATAAAACAGGCCGTAATAAGTAAGGACGAAAAGGCAGCTATAGAAATAATTAATGCCAACAGAAATTTAGAACATAATTGGGATAAATTTAAGATATCATTTGAAGAAATCCACCCCAATTTTTTGATCAGACTGCATCAGAATTTTCCCAAACTCACCGCAAATGACCGTAAATTATGTGCTTTTCTTCTTATGGGAATGAAGACCCTGGAAATAGCAAAACTAATGGGTATATCCCAGTCATCTGTAAGTAAGAGCAGAAATCGGTTAAGAAAAAAATTAGAGCTTCCTCAGGGAGCCGATATTGCCGAATTTCTGAAACAATTCTGTTAACAAAAAATGTTAAAGCACACTTTGCTTAAGGTGTTGTTTAATAAGTGGTTAAGTGTGTGTCATACCTTTTGTCACAGGACTTTTGTTCTATTTCTGGAAGGCTGGTAGTATATTAAAAACCAATTTTAAGCCTTGTTATCTTTATTATTTCTAATGAAACGTCCATGATAAGTCCCGTATGACCGTTGAAAAATTAAAAATAAACATGATGAAATACTATTAATAATTTAAAATATACAATTTTATGAAACAAATTAACTTTTTATTGATGCTCTTACTATTAAGTATGTTTAGTTATGCACAGACAGCCACAGAACCTTCCGGTGGTAATGGCACAGAGAGCGCCCCTTATCAGATTGAGAATTTAGAAAATCTGTATTGGCTTTCGCAAAACAGTACTTTTTGGGATGCTCATTATATTCAAACAGCGGATATTGATGCCGCTGAAACCGAAACCTGGTTTTCAGGCGAAGGATTTCCACCCATAGGTACGGAAGCGGAACCTTTTACCGGCAGCTATGACGGAGACGGGCATC
>CAYFRV010000403.1:0-2529 GCA_964345495.1 uncultured Bacteroidales bacterium
CAATGGAGGAAGAGTTTCGAGTTGGCACCTTGAAAGTTCCGATCTTTTGAATAAGTCTGGAAATCATCGGATATAAAACCGGAATGAGAAACCACCTAACCTATCAAATTGCAAGCAAGATCGGAACTTTTCATTAGCCGATGACGAAATTTTGCCAAATGAGAAGAGGCTGTCTAAAAAGTCGTTTCTGTAAATTTGCTGAAAATCTTATTTAATTGCTTTTTAGACGGCCTCGGAAAGCAATAACATAGGGTGAAGCAAAGCGAAACCCTATGAAGAAGAAAGTACACACCATTAAGCTCTGAAAGAGCGAAATCTATTAAAAAAATTCTCCGCCAAAAGTTAAAGGCCAAAAGCCATTAGCTTAAATCAGATTAGCCCGGGATTATCTGTTCATCAATACTTCTTGCCTCAGCATAGGTTTTCAGCAACTTTTTCAGTGAATTTAAATGTTGCGAAAGGGTTTCCTCCCCGTCAAATGCAATAATATTCATATGCAGCAGGGTTGTGTGGGGAGTGATTTTTACCCTTTCCGAATCACTTGTTGGGCTGCCAAGCGCTCCGAGACAATCAGCGAATACAGGTAGGTTTTCAATATTCAGTTCACCACGGCCAATGCCAAAGTAATTTTCATCTTTTTTCCCAAGTCTGAACATAATTGGATAATTGATTTTTTCCCTGTCAAAAGCACATATTGGATGGAAACTTTGAATAGACACGAGATTATTGATTTCTACAATGTTATTTACAAAGTACATTCCCTGTCCTTTAAGAATTCTTCTTAATAGTGCCTCTGATGAAAGCCGGTATCTGGCAGGAGCTTTGCCGAAAGCTTTATAAGCCTTTCTACCTGATTGAATTTGAGGCAATTTTGAAATTTCTTCTACTTCCTTTGACTGCCGTAAATTTTCAGCTTCTTTGTTTAGAGTCTCCTTTAATTCTTCATCAGACTCTTTTACGCTAACTTCAGCGGTTATTGATCCAATTGCAGTTGCAGGCCATAAGGATTTGATTTCTTCAGATATTTCAATAAGTTTATTCATATTGCAAATTTAATAGATCGTTTCTTTCTCAGGATCGTGAAGCCGGAAATTTCTCTGAGTGGATTGTTTGTTTGCATTCGCGTAGCAATAAGTGCACAAATGCATGCATGTATTGTACTGCCCAATATCTTTACCCGGGATACATCTGCACTCTTTTCTTTGACCCTTATCTTTGAGTGGCTTTTGGGGTTGCTGATTGGTTTGAAATAGGGCTTTCTGAAGATCTGGTTCAGGGTTTCCTGTGTTTAGAAACGCCTGCAATTTTTTATCCTGACTAAAGATTCTGCGCATCAATTCATCATCAATACACTTGTTATCTTCAATCCCATAAGTGGTTAAATCCAGTTTTTCAGCACAGCTTGATGCCCGGATGTTCCAGTTGTTTGCCAGGTTTTTCAGTTGAACTGCAAACGCCCGTTTTTGTTTATCTGAAAATTCAGCCTTGAATAAGTTGTCATTGTTAAATACATTTGTTTCCCGAAGCAACTTCTCCCGGACTTTTTTATATTTGGAAATTTGTACAAAGCTGAAAATCAGTTTCTCCGTGAATGGATGAATTTGATCTCCAATATATTTTATTCGCTTGAGTAAGGTGTCAATATCAATATTTTCTGAAAGAATTAATGGATCAAACCTCCACAAAACTTTTTCTTTGCCGGTTGTTTCGGCTAAATGCTTAAACGTTTCTATTCGTTCGGAGAGTTTAGGAAGGTTGGGTTCCAGATTTTCTTTCTCGTAATCATTCAGCGTGAAAAGAAAATAATAGCCGATATTTTTTTTATCAAGAATAGGAAGATAGGGAATTATGGGAGAAGGATTTTTTGTCCAGAACACAATTGCTCTTGTTTTCTGAAAAGATATATTTGAAGCTTTCCCGTTAAAGGGATTGTACCATTTCAGATAACCCTTTTTTAACCTGTTGAAGAACCATTCGCTGTAGAAAGCCGGAATGTCAGTTGCTCTGCTTGCAGAGATTATTAACGGAGCTTTCGCGGTTTCTTTTTTCTGTTCATCAGTGATGATTTCTATTTCAGGCCATCCTCTAAACACTTTTGATATGTTTTTTCGATTTTTCAATGAATTCATCTACCAATGAAACGGCTGTTTCGATAAATTTGGTACACTTATTTTCAAATACATTGTTGTCTTTGGCCTTTTGATACTCATCATCGTCGTTGAGGTCGTACTCAATAAGGTTTCTGCAGTTTAAATCGCCATGGATTTTGTTAAATCGTGCCGCAAAACTTTGAATATCTTCAGTCAATTGGTCCTTTGATTCTTGTGAAGCATGATTATAGAGGCTGCTCATCACCATAAAAGCTCCGGTTGCTGCACCGCAACTTTTCTGAAGCCTGCCCATGCCGCCCCCAAAACCGGCAGCCATGTCCATAAGCGTTTGCGTTTTCGTTCCCAAATAATCTTCATAAGCAGCTACAACAGATTGAGCACAGTTATAGTCAGATTTATATAGTTCAACTGCTTTTTC
>CAYFRV010000404.1:0-2526 GCA_964345495.1 uncultured Bacteroidales bacterium
AGGTACTCCCACACTATGACTGGAGTTTTCAGGAATATTTAAAATCATTAATTTAACTTTTACATACCGCGGATATCTGATACTTGCTGCAAGTTTTGCCTTTAGCTTTTGGCAAAGAATTTTCTAACATTCCGTCTTGTTACTTACTGCCGATTGCCTACTGCTTTCTGCTTTTAACCTTGCAGTAGTCATTCGGTAGTTATTCGGTTGTCATTCAGTTGTCGATCGGTAGTCATTCGGTTGTTTCGCGTTTCGTTTTTTTTCCTTCTAATTATTGAGAAATTAAAAACAACTCTGATCTATTTCCGCCTGCATTCTGCTACTGCTACTGCAACTACAACGAAATTCTTTGCGCCTTCCATTGCGTTCTTTGCGGTTTAATTCAGTTGTCAATCGTTAGTCATTCGGTTGTTTAGACGGCTACTGTTTCTTTGTGCTAATAGCCAAAAGCCAAAAGCTAACAGCCAACTACTTATTAAAAAAATGATGGCAATTTTAATATTTACTTAATAAGACGAACAAAAACTTCCTTTGCTGCAAAAAAGTGAACAGAAAATTGATTATTTTTTATTCTGCCTGAACAGTATAATCGTATTATTTGTTACTTTGACCCTGAAATGGATAATTTTTGTTACATGACTAATTATGTTATATGATAAGATTTTTTTCGAATAAACAGCTATTAATTACAGCCATGCTTGCAGGGCCCCTGCCCGTCGGTTATTTACTTTCGTACAACTATCAAAATGCTTTTGATGTCAGATCTTCGCGGTTTGCGTGGTTTTTTGCTTTTCTGGGATTGTTGGTTATTATTATTCTGTCTTTATTTCTCACAGAAACATTACTGTTTTCAGAGACAACTGTTCAGAAAAATACTCCGGCCGGCTATGTCCTTGAATTGTTAATTATTCTGGCCCTCCAGGGTTTACTGGCTCCCTTGTTTTTGCTTTTCAACAGGCGCCTACTGTCACTGACTGTTCAACGTTTCCCAAATTACAACACAGCTTATTATTCTGTAAAAAAAATTATTCCATGGTTCCTGACAGGGATTGTGATTGTCGTTTCATTTTTATTGCTCAGGGAATTTGTATTTTTTGTACTGCTCGTGTATGTTTTACCAAACTTATACCTGCATTCCCGTATGAAAAAATCTTTCCAACCGGGAAAGCCAAGAGTTCTATTTACCGGTATTTTTGTCTTGGTCGTACTCTTGTTTCCCCTTGGAATGTTTTCGCAATCCGGAATGGATCATGTACTCCTAAAATATACCCGCTTTGGAGGCTACTATTTCCTGCCGGTATTGCTTTATGCCTTTTTACTCTATCTTCTCTTTGATTTGGTCAGGCTGGTTAACTGGAAAGGCCGTTTTATTTCACGATCTGTTTTGAAGAGGCGAAGATTTAACCTGGTTTTGTTTTCAGTCATTTTGGTAATAACTGCCTCCATTGTGATTGCAGGGGCATACAATTTTAATCACCTGAAAATTAATAAATATGAGATAAGCGTTCCTGTTAAATCTTCAAAAGCAGAACATGTAAAAATTGCTATGGCAGCCGATCTTCATCTGAGTGAAATTACAAGCAAACGGTTTGTCAGTCGGTTTGTAAAGAAAATAAACTCCATTAATGCTGATATCATTCTTTTACCCGGAGATATTGTGGAAGGGGATGAATCGAACACGAAGTCTGAATATTTTGAAAAACAATTAACCAGACTTCAGTCTAAGTACGGAGTTTATGCCGTTGACGGCAATCATGAGATTTACTTAGGGGAAAGAAAACATGATTTTTTTGAAAAAGCAGATATTCATGTATTGAGAGATTCCGTAATTCAGGTAGGCAATGAATTCTATCTGCTTGGCCGAAGGGACAGGCAAGACAAAAAAAGAAAGCCTTTAAGGGAAGTATTAAAACAAATTTCGGACAGTTTGCCTGTAATTTCCATGGATCACCAACCATACAATTTTGAAAAAGTATACCAAAATGATATAGATATCCAGTTATCCGGGCATACTCATCATGGTCAGATGTTTCCTTTTCAGCTTATAACTAAATCAATGTATGAACTGAGCTGGGGCTACAAAAACATAAACGGCACACACTTTTTTGTTACCTCAGGTGCCCAGGGTTGGGGTCCGCCGGTGAAAACATCAAGTCCTTCGGAAATAATGGAGATTGATGTGTATTTTGAAGAGGAATGATGATCTGATTTCTTTTCAGAGAGCGTAAAATAAAAACCACAAAAGCCGCTAATCCAAAAATATTCAGGAGAACATTTCTAAATTAACGGCTTGTTAGTTAGTATAAAGTTTTGTCTATAAATCTTAGTGAATAGCGTCATCAATGATGTTATCGTCAGCTATGTTCGGAATGGTTACCTGGAGTTCAGGCGTTTTTTCCATTTCCCGTTTGATTGCAGTTATCGCCTCTTCATTACGCGCCCAGCTTCTGCGGGCAATGCCGTTATTGACATCCCAGTGCAGCATCATTTTCAGTCTTCTTTCTGCCTCTTCTGTTCCGTCCAGAA
>CAYFRV010000405.1:0-2517 GCA_964345495.1 uncultured Bacteroidales bacterium
CTATTTCAGATCATACTCCAACAACAAATTAAAATTCTCCGCTACCTGAGCATGAGCTTTTAATGTGACTCCCATTCTGAAATTCTCAAATAGTTCATAAGTTAATCCGTAACGTTGGAAGAAATTCCGGTTTTCATAATAAGGAGCATAAACATAAGTTCCCCAATATTGAGAGAAAATAAATTTCCCGAAAACAAAATCATGGCCAACCAAAGCAGAAAGCTGTTTATGATCTCTGGGATTTGCAGCGTCTTTCATTTTCTCTTTTACAGAAAAATCTACCGTTCCTTCAACTCCTGCATTCAGTGCATTAATCTGTGTTATTTTTTTTCGTCCTTTGAATAAAAACCCCATAGCAAGGCTTCTTTCGTAGATCTCATCATCCTGCTCTGTACTCAACAAAGTGCCAAAAGCCTGTACTGAAGGAACGATTGGTGTCGGTTTCTTTAATTCTTTTTTCTGCTTTTCATCAAATTGAACCTTGTTAAAAGAATATCCCACACCCAGTCCGTAAGTTGGAAAATTCATTCCTTTATTTGGCTTGGCTATTCCGCCGTTGGAAATGTGATTGTATTTGAAATATCCGTGCAAAAACCAACGATCGTTTAGATATTTGGTAAGATTCACATCTAAATGAACAAGGAAACTCAGATGACTACTAAAGAACATATTTTCCGGGTTTGTTTCGGCATCATAAACTTTACTCAAATAACTGGCTCCTACTCCCATTCTTACTGAGGTTAAAATAAATCCCCTGTAGTTAAAAAAAGGTTCGGCAAAAGCAATCAAATTCGTAGATGTGCCCAAAATATCGGGCGAATCATAATTGACATGGAAAACTGAAAAGCCCGCTCTCGAATAGCAATTACAACGTTCCCAGTCTTTATCTTTAAGCAGGTGCCATCCCCCTTCCGCTTCAAATCCATAAGGATGATTTTTAGAAATTTCTTTAATACTGCTTGAATGAGGAATAATAAAACCATATTGCGGTTTGAATGAAAAATAGAAAGGATTAGAAGCGTTTTCCTGGCCATTTCCCGGAAAAGAAAAAACAAACGCAAACACCAATAAAGTAATGATTTTTTTCATTCTACTCATTTTCAGAAAAAAAGACATAAACGCTTTAAATTAAAATTCGATTAAGATAGAAAAATATTTGGATTTACTAAAAGTATGGATTTTAATTTAATACGATTTTTTTATATATTTGGTTTTTATAACCTAATTAATATTAGTGGATATGCTTAACGAATATGTTAAAGAACTCATAGCCAGCAATAACCGAGTTATTATACCTAACTTCGGTGCTTTTCTTTTAAGAGCCACTTCAAAAAACAAGAACAAAAAGGATTTAGCTTCAAAAATAGATGATATTTATTTCAGTCCGTTTCTGAAGTTTAATGATGAGCTTCTTGTAAATCATATAATGAAGAAAGAAGACCTCGATCAAAAAAAGGCTTTAGAAAAGATCAATGAATATATAAAAACTATTGAAAACGATGTAAACAAAGAAGGTTCATATAAAATAGAAGGATTGGGAGAATTCTATCAGGACCCACAGGGAAAAATTCAATTTAAAGTTGATCCTTCTTCAGCTGGAGCTAAAGAAGAAAAACCAACTGAGAAAAAAACCGGGGAAACTAAAGCTAAAGCTTCAAAGCCGGAAGCAGATAAAACAGCGAAAAAAACTATCCACGAAAAAGCTGCTGCTTCAGGCAAAAAGGAACCCAGCAAAGCAGAGCCGGCTAAGGCAAAAGAAGAACCTAAAAAAGAAACCGCCCAGGAAGCCACACCAAAACAGGAAAAACAAAAAACAACACCTCCAAAAGCCGACAAACAAAAGGCAACTACCGCTTCTTCTGCCTCAAAATCAGGAAGTGGTGACCAATCATCAGAAAAGAAAAAGGCAAACAAAGGCTTAGTCCTTTCTATAGCAATTGGTTTGCCGATAGCTGTTATCTTCATTTGGGCAATGCTTAATTTTGATACCGTTAAAGAGATTTTCAGCAGTAAAGATAAAAAAGAGCAGACTATAACCGAAAAAGTTGAAGAAGACGGAAAAGCAGAAGAAGAAAAAGGGGAAGAAAGCAAAAAAGAACAGAGCGGCAAGGAACAGGCAAAAGGGGAAGAAAAGAGTGAAGAGCAAGCCGATAAACAGAAAACTACTACAGAAAAAACCGATAAAACTGAAGCGGTCTCAAAAGAGAAGAAGTTCTATATTGTTGCAGGCAGCTTCAGAAAGAAACAGAATGCAATCAATTTCCGTGATAAACTTCAGGATCAGGGCTATAACTCTGAGTTAATCGGAGAGAGAAACGGAATGCATGCCGTAAGCTATAGTTCATTCAAAAGTAAAAGAAAAGCAGAAGCAGAATTAAGCATGTTTAGGAAAAAAGGCATTAAAGCCTGGTTGCTGTACCACTAAATCATCTTTTTGCTGCCTTTTTCGTATAATAGGTTAATAATATGTTTTTCTGTTTTCATTTGGTTATTAACAATCCAAATAAAACCCTTCTA
>CAYFRV010000406.1:0-2516 GCA_964345495.1 uncultured Bacteroidales bacterium
GAAAAATGCTCAAATGATACTTTGTCTAAATAAAATGTGTTTTTATTTCCCGGCATGTAACTTTTTTAAAACAATAGGCGTCATATATTTCAAACACTAAAAAACTACATCATGTTTAAAAATTACATCAAGACCGCCCTTCGAAATATTGCCAGGCAAAAGGGGTATGTTTTTATCAACATCTTAGGACTGGCTATAGGTATTGCTGCCAGCATGTTGATCGCCAGTTATGTAATTAGTGAGTTGAGTTATGATATGCATCATGAGAAAAAGGACCGGATTTACAGGGTCTATTTGGACGGAAATATTAATAATCAGGAGATAAAAGGAGCAT
This sequence comes from uncultured Bacteroidales bacterium, assembly GCA_964345495.1. Classification (GTDB taxonomy): domain Bacteria; phylum Bacteroidota; class Bacteroidia; order Bacteroidales; family UBA12077; genus JAGXLC01. The sequence continues at coordinate 335 of CAYFRV010000406.1, forward strand.
GGACTGCTGTTCCACTTGCCTTTACAGCGAAAGAAAAGTTTCCCGAAGTTGAAGAAGCAGTAAGGATCGATACATGGGATGAGACAGTCATTAAACACGAGGAGCGGAGCTTTGTTGAAGATGCCTTTATAATGGCTGATTCAACTTTTTTTAATGTTTTTACAGCCCCGCTGGTAAAAGGGAATCCGAAAACTGCACTTGCAAAACCGAATGCTGTGGTAATCTCTGAGTCTACTGCAAATAAAATTTTCGGTGATAAATCGCCAATAGGAAAAAGTCTGAAAATTGGCAGTTATGAAGAATATTTTGAGGTTACAGGGGTCATGAAAGATATGCCCCAAACGTCTCATTTTGATTGTAACATGATTGGATCCTTTGTAACCAGCAACAGGGTAAACAATAGTAATTGGCTAAGTAATAATATTGCTACTTATTTTCTGCTTTCAGCGAATGCTTCTATGGAACAAGTTGAAAGTAAATTTCCGGGCTTGTTACGTGAATATGCCGGCCCTGTACTGGAAGAATTTCTGGGATTGAATTTTGATGAATTTCTGGAGAAAGGGAATAAATATGCATATCATTTACAGCCATTACATGATATTCATCTTAATTCTGCTATTGGCGGAGAGATGAAGCCGCCTCATGATAAAAAGTATATTTATATTTTTTCCATTGTAGCCTTTATGCTGATTGTTATTGCCGTGATCAATTATATGAATCTTTCTACAGCACGCGCTTCCAACAGAACTAAAGAAGTAGGTCTCAGAAAAGTAGTAGGAGGTACAAAACAAATGCTGGTAAAGCAATTTCTTGTGGAATCTGTTATAATGAGCTTTATGGCTTTGTTTCTTGCAGTAGTCCTTGTTCAGCTTTCGTTACCCTATTTCAATAACCTGATTAATACACAACTTGTGTTTGATTATCTTGGGGAATGGTACTACATTCCTGTACTTATTTTGTTGGCCATAATAATTGGACTTCTGGCCGGAAGCTATCCCGCTTTTTATCTTTCGGGTTTCAATCCGACAAGCATTTTGAGTGGCGACCTCAAATCAGGCATGAAAAATAAAAGAATAAGGAGTATTTTAGTGGTTTCACAGTTTATTATTTCTGCAGCTTTGATCCTTGGCACAATTGTTATTTCCAGGCAAACAAATTATATGTTAAACAAAGATCTGGGATTCGATAAAAATCAGGTTTTAGTAATTCGTCGCATAAGTGTTTTGGGAAATCAGATTGAAACATTTAAGAATGAAGTGAATAAAATCTCAGGAGTACTTAATTCAACCCATTCAACGATGGTGCCCGGTCATACGAACAACAATAATGCTCAGCAACTTGAAAGTCAGCCAAAAGATGAAACTTTTGTGTTTGAAACCACCTGGGCTGATGAAGACTTTTTAGATGTTTATGATATTGAGATAGAGCAGGGGAGATATTTTAAAAAAGACATCACTTCAGACGATAATGTATGTATTATTAACCAAAAAGCGTTAAAAGATTATCCGATTGATGATGTTTTCAGCGAAAGAATTCTTAGTCCTGCAAATACAGAAGAAGGATTTAAACCCTATAAAATTGTAGGTGTGGTTAGCGATTTTCATATACGATCGCTACATCAGAAAATTAGTCCATATTTAATTCTTCCGAAAACAGAGGATATGCATTGGGGGTATTTTTCGGTTAAACTTTCCGGCGAAAATATTCCGCAGACGATGAAGCAGATAGAAAGCAAATGGAAAGCGTTTGCGAATAATGATCCAATGTTGTATTTTTTTATGGACAGTGAATATGAAAATCTCTATGAAGAAGAAAAAAGAAGTTCCACCCTTTCCGGAGGTTTTGCTGTTTTAAGTATTTTCATCGCATCTCTCGGATTATTTGGCTTAACTTCCTTTACTACGGAACAGCGTACAAAGGAAATCGGAATTCGAAAAGCGATGGGATCATCAATAACAAATATTGTTTTATTGGTCGCCAAAGAAACAATACGTTTAATAATGATTTCCCTGGTTATCTCAATACCAATTGCCTATTATTTCCTATCCAACTGGTTAAACAACTATCCGTATCGAATTGATTTGAGTCCGTTCGATTTTTTCTATACGTTAGTTATTATATTGATGATTGCTTTTATTACGATTAGTTATCAGACAATACGCGCAGCGAGGAAAAATCCGGC
>CAYFRV010000407.1:0-2493 GCA_964345495.1 uncultured Bacteroidales bacterium
CAACCCTAGAAATTATAAGAAAAACCTACTCCAAAAACCTCTTTAAATTGAATTCGCGGGCCATGCTTATTTCCTTCATCATCAACAAAATTGATATCGTCATCATAAATGATCTGTGTGTTAAGATTTGCAGAAAGGTATTCATTTATCTTCATTGAAATTAAAACATCCCAGTTTACATCAATATTTTGCGGTTCTTCAAAATAATTTGAAAAAAGTTCCAGTTTGGTATTCAAATTCACATTTTCCCATATTTCCTGTTTAAAGCCAACTTTTACAAACCCACCAAATTCACTTCTAATTTTTTCCCCGGGTTCAACTCCAAAGGAACCGCTGCTGGAGAGCGAATCATCAAGCACAAAGGTTGTTTTGCCTGTTAATGGGGAAAGAAGCAAAGTGAAATGATCACTGGGTTTATAGTCCATACCCAATGAAAGTAAAATGTAAGCGGGTGCCATAAAATCAGAAATCTGGCTTTTTGTTCCGGCATCTTCATCGTAATTATACCCCTTATCAAATTGGGTCTTAAAAGAAAAGGCACCGCTATAATACCAGTCAGATGATGATTTATAGCCATACTTTGAGGTAAATTCAAGCTTATCATCAGATTTCCGTACATCCCGGCCTCCCTGCTTAATAATTCCGTATCCGACATCCAGTGAATTGTCCCAACTTGTTCGCTCTTTCTTATAGTTAGCACTAAAATTAAACATTCCGTTAAGTGAATATGAATTTTCACCGCCGGCAGCCCAATTTTCAAAAGAGACCTGGGAAAAATTCAATGTAGTAGTACCATCTGTTTTCCAAAGTGAAGTAGTATCTGCTTCTTCCTCCTGTGCCTGAACAAACAGGGCATAAGTTAAAATTAAAATGAGTATAGTAAATCTTTTCATGATCCTTTATTTTGATGTGTTATAAATTTACAATTTTTTTCCGGTGATTACCTGCTGATTAATATTTTTGAGGTCAGATTGCGGGTTAATTCTATGTTAATGCTAAGGCAGTGGCTTTGGGGAAGATTAATGCAGGCACATTCAGAAAAGCTTAAGAAATTGACCGGTCAGACGCAACCTAAACTTAACAAAGCATAACTCCCCGAAAATTCGTATTTATAGAAATTGTAACTGTATATCAGGTGATTACTTTACCTTCTTTAATTTTCTCTTTTCTTAAAGCGTCCTGCATGTCCTGTCCTTTAATGATATTATCTCCTCTAAGAACGGCTTTCATGTAGGAATGACGCATAATATTATAAATAGCAGCACCATTTATTTCTATTTTATGGGCTGTTTTTTCAATATCAATTTCAGGGTCAAAAATGTAGCCCTCAGGCAGGAATTTTTTCCATAGTTTCAGGCGTTCCTCATGCTCCGGTTTTTTAAATTCCACAATATTATCAAATCTTCTGTAAAAAGCTCTATCTATATTATTTATGTAGTTTGAAGCGAGAATCGACAGTCCTTCATAGGTTTCAAATCTTTGCAGCAAATAAGACACCTCCTGATTTGCATAGCGATCGTGAGCATTATTCGTACTTCCTCTTTTTCCAAAAAGCGCATCAGCTTCATCAAAAAACAATATCCAATTTCCATTCGAGGCACGATCAAAAACCCGTGAAAGGTTTTTTTCTGTCTCGCCAATATATTTAGACACGATGGCAGACAAATCAATACGATAAACTTTTTTCCCGGTATGTTTTCCAAGCAAAGTTGCGGCAAGCGTTTTTCCTGTTCCCGGCGGACCATGGAACAAACTTTTGCAACCGAATTTAAACTTTGTCTGCCTCAGGCCTTTTTCGTTCATAAGCTTTTCAAAATCAACCCATTCACGCACCTCCTTTATTTGCTTCCTTGTATCAAAAGGCAACACCAGGTCTTCCCACTGATAATCTGTATCCAGCCTTTCAGCAGGAAAGTCGCTTGTAAATTTCGGGTTATCCGGGTCTTGTGACAATAAACCCGTCATTACCTTCTCCCCGGGCAAAAATCTCAAAGAAGTAATGGGATCGTGCGGGCTTGCAGATGGAATTTCTATGAGTGCATTTCTAATTAAAAAAGCACTTCCAAAAAAATAAGGTAAGTAATAATGTCGGTTCCCGGGAGAATGTCCAGCTAAAATAAAAATTGCTGTCTCCACAGTTGGTATAGCCACCCCGTTTATCTGACTTCTGCTTAAGCACAATAATTGGGATTTCTGCGGATCGGCAGCTAAAGAATTCAGATAATCCGGAATGTAATAAGGAGCAATGCTTAACAAAACAGTTATTTTCTGAGAAGGAGTCATCTTATTTTTCAGAAAAATCATCTTAAGCGGATCTTCATTGAATGAAGAAAGTTGAGGCTCGGGATTAAAGGATATTAGCTCTTTAAACCCACATTTTTTATCTAAACTGATTCGTTGATTAACAATTTCTCTTAGCCAGTTCAGATACTCTGTCAGAGCCGGAGTTTCTTGTTGATGATTCATGTGACTTTATTTAACAATTATAATCTT
>CAYFRV010000408.1:0-2488 GCA_964345495.1 uncultured Bacteroidales bacterium
ATTACAGACATAAAAAAAGAGGTTGCCTTCCAACCTCTTTTTTATGCTGTTTGTCCCCTATAACCCTAAAATATATAAAGTGACAAAACTTACCTTTTTTATATATGTACAAAAATAAGGCAATGTTTAGTTAATGGAGGTCAACTAATGTTAAAGATTGTTAAAGTTTACGTTAATTTCTAATAGATACGTAAATTTGTAATCCTATGAGCAAGAAAACAATTTGGCTGGTTACTTTTGGTTTATCCATTACGCTGTTGGGGTTATTTACCGTTCAGGGTTTCTGGATACGGAATGCAATGCGTATAAATGAACAGCAATTTAATCAGATTATTAATAAATCTCTTGATAATGTTGTGAAAGAGCTGGAAAACCAGGAGGTTGTTTACAAGCTGAAACAGGAAATGAAACCCTATGAGGAAAATAGGCCCGGAGGAAATTCTATTATAAATTTCCGTTCCGAAAAAATCCAACAAAACAGATATTCTTTTAAGCAATTGCGACAGGACAAAGATATCCTGAAAATCAAAAATTTTGATTCATTGGAGTTTTCTACAAAAATGGATTTCTTTGGAAACACAAGCCAGGGATTAAACACCAAAAAGAGCTTTCGGCTTTCAGATGACAATTTGGAAAGTAAGTTTATAAAATCTCAACTGGAAAAGAACTTAAACACTGATCTTTCAGAAGAGAAAGTTTTTGTAGAGAACATTGTTAATAAATTGGTTCAAATAGATGTTGGTATTGAGAAACGAGTGGACAAAGACATGATTGATTCACTCCTGGCTCAGGAGCTACAAGAAAATGATGTGAACCTTGATTATGAGTTCGCTGTAACTCAAAAAGATAGTGTTATTTTTAGTTCGGATAACTTTCAATGCCAAAATCAACATATTGTCTATAAAGATCGCTTGTATCCGAGTGATCTTGTTAACAAAAATAATTACCTGGAAGTATATTTTAATGAAAGAGACAAATATATATTCAAATCAATGGGATCGATGACGCTCATTTCTTTGCTGCTGTCTTTGATCATTATTGTAGGGTTTGCGTTGACAACTCACATCATGTTTAAACAAAAACGATTATCTTTAGTGAAAAATGATTTCGTCAATAATATGACTCATGAGTTAAAAACCCCCATTTCAACAATTTCTTTGGCTTCACAAATGCTGCAGGATAATTCCATTCCCAAAGAGTCGAAAAATATAAGCCATATTTCAAATATTATTGATGACGAAACCAAGCGGCTGAGTTGTCAGGTGGAGAAAGTGCTTAAAACAGCTTTATTCAACAAAGGAAGAATAAAAATTAAACCCAAAGAACTTGACATTCATAGAATAATTGAAAATGTTGTAAAAAGTTTTTACCTTCAGGTTGAACAAAAAGATGGAAAAATTCACAAAAATCTCAAAGCGGAAAATCATTTTGCTAAAGTTGATGAAGTCCATTTTACAAATATTATATTCAACTTATTGGATAATGCAGTGAAATATAGCAGGGAAAACCCTGAAATATGGGTGGAAACCAAAAATTACAATGGCGCGCTTTTGGTAGCTGTTGAAGATAATGGACTCGGGATCAGAAAAAAGGATCAGAATAAAATATTTGAACAGTTTTACCGCGTACCTACAGGCAATTTGCATGATGTAAAAGGTTTTGGCCTTGGGCTGAATTATGTCAAAAAAATGGTAGAACAGCACGGAGGAAAAATTGATCTGGAAAGTGAATACAAAAAGGGCACAAGATTTGAAATAACCATACCATACAATAACCAAGAACAAAATGGAGAACAATACAGTTAAAATATTACTTGCAGAGGATGATGAAAACTTAGGTTCATTATTAAAGGAATATCTGAATGCTAAAGGATATTCTACATTTCTATATCCCGATGGCGAAGCTGCATGGAATGCTTTCAGTAAAAATGAATATGATATGTGCATCATCGATATCATGATGCCTAAGATGGATGGATATACGCTCGCAAAAGAAATCCGGAAAATAAATACTACTATACCCTTTATCTTTTTGACAGCAAAAACCTTAAAAGATGATGTGCTTGAAGGATTCAGTATAGGGGCCGATGATTATATTACCAAGCCATTCAGCATGGAAGAGTTGTTGTACAGATTGAAAGCCATTTTACGCAGAACCTCACAATCCGATTCGGATGAACAGAACTCTGACGTTTTTCAAATCGGATCGTACACGTTTGATGCAAATATACAACTACTCAAAAAAGAGGAAGAGGAGAAAAAGCTCACCACAAAAGAGTCAGAATTGTTAAAATTGCTTTGCACGAACAAAAACCAGATGCTCGAACGGAACTATGCATTACGAACCATCTGGGAAGATGACAGTTATTTTAATGCCCGCAGCATGGACGTTTATATCACTAAGTTAAGGAAATACCTGAAAGATGACCCTTCAATCCAGATTATCAATGTACATGGAAAAGGATATAAGCTGATTTCATCATAAATTA
>CAYFRV010000409.1:0-2483 GCA_964345495.1 uncultured Bacteroidales bacterium
TTTTAGTGTAATAATACATTATTTTTTCTTTAATAGAATTAGTTTTATAAGATTAAACAAAACTTAACTTATTTAGATATACTAGTATTATTCAAATAACGAACGGCTTCTTCTATATATAGATCTTTTCCCTTGCGAATGTCGTCAAAAGAGGGATTGACAAAAACATCAGGCTTAATCCCCTTACAGAAATGCTGTGAACCATCTAGTTTTGTTACCTTCATGCCGGTGAAAGTAACACTACCTACCGGCAAGTCTATCGTATTAACATTTCCATTCGTCCCGGCCGTAGGTTGCCCTATAATGGTTCCTAAATCATAGTAATCGATCATAGCCATAATACTTTCTCCCGCACTTATCACCCTGCCATCTGCAAGGAATACCTTCGGTGTGGAAATTTGCGGCTCCTTAGGTTTTAACAACCACCCTTCATTTTTAGGCTCTGGTTGATTTTGGTGATTGGGGTATATTATCCGTGGAATTCGCATCCAGTTTTTTACTGTATCAGGACAAGTCATCAGATGAGACAAAAAATTGACTGAAAACCTGGGATAGCCTCTTAAATCAAAAATCAGGCCGTTACAATCCTGCATCTTATTGAAATGCTGTTTTAGTTCATCATAAGTAAACCTTGTTATGTTGAAATATAAAATGTTGTTTTTTAACTTCTTAATCTTTGGCCGATAGTTAAGTTTTCTGAAAAATTCACCTTTGCTGAGGGTACGGTGAAGTGTAACTTTTTTCTCTCCTCCCTTTGCTGTTTTAATAGAACAAATAATATCCTCATTATTCCCTCCTCTCAGAGAAGCAAGTTGACTTCTATAATTCAGATATCCTACTGTTGGCGCGGGGATATATTGCTGAAGGTTTGAAAAGTATGCGCGTGCCTTTTCCCCTTCGATTTTTTTTATAATATCGCCTCTCTGCAAAGGGAGGTTTTCAGAAAGCACCCTGGATACAACCAATTGGTCATCCACCCATTCCCAATAAAGTGGAAGAAAGGATTGATTTCTTTCGTAAGGGGTTTTAATTGACAAATGCCCATCTCTCAATTTTGCATTCATCTTTTTTAGCACCTGTCCATATTCCTTCCCGTTGGAGGCTGTGTATACTTCTCCTATTGCTGTTGTAAGAGCATTTTCCCAATTTATGTCTAATTCATCGTGGTAAGGAAAGAAATGTTGCAATGTGCTCCAGGAAATAACAATGGAGCCCAACCAATCGTAAGGATGTTTATGAGAATCATAATCTGCCAGTTTATTCTTTAATCGTCTGGTTGCACTCGAATTTGCTCTGGGGTAAGTATATTTCTCATTACCCAATAAAGCAAGAGGCAATGCAATGCCCACTCCGGTTGATATCGTGTCTTTTGTGAATTCTCCTGGCCGGGGGGCCTTATCAAACATCCGGTCGGTTTTTGTATAATCAATCTTCACATAATTATCTGCTGCTTTATTTGATTTACCAGGTACGGAACTGACATGATAAAAAATGTTATCCTCGATTTTGTATCCATCGGGTTTATCATCCGCACTTAATGTATCAAGTGATTGATTATAAACAGGTATCTGTCTCCAGTGATCCCCTTCTTTTATTTCAAGCCTAAAATCATTCACATAAACTGTTTCTTTGCCCTTATTGATGATTCCAAATACCATATAATCTTTCAAAATCAAAGCCTCTTTTATGATTTCAATCCTTTTCCATGAGGTATGTTTGGTAAATATTCTATAATTTATGTTATTTGGATTATTAAAATACCTTTCATAATCCTTTTTCATAATAAAATCCAAAAAAATCCCTGCTTTACCGGAACTTTTAACCTTTGCAGATAACCGTACCTTTTTATCAACTAACTCTTCCTTCATTTGTCGAATTGTAAGTAATTGTGGAAAATGCCGCTCAGATATACCAGCCAATCGATTTGTGCGCACACTTTTATATACATTACCGGCTGCCCCAAAATCAACACCCAGATGTTGCCATGTAACGGGGTTAAATCCTGTTGTATCTTCAGGCATCGGGAATTCTGTATGAATGTGTTCATCATTCGGTAATGTATAAATCTTTAAAGACGGAGCAATAGGTTTAAACAGAGTTAACAAACTATCTTTTAGAGCATTCTTATCAGGTGCATCTTCTACTTTTTGTACCCCATACACAGCAAGGTCTTCCCAGTCAATTTTCTGAGCTTCATCACTCGGATGGAACCACCTCACATACCCGTAGAGTTTGGCAAAGGCTTTGATGTTTTCAATTTTCCTGGATTCATTCTCACATCCAATATACAGAAAAAATAAAAATCCAGCCAGGAGAATCAATAATGAAACAAAAATAGTGGTAAATGGATTTTTTATATTTGCACTACACATGCTAATAGAATTTTAAATTCAAAAATGGAAAGAATACCCATAAAAAACAAATCTCAGATTAACAAAAAAACAAGCAGGCAAATCGATAATGAACGGTCAAGATTGCATTAA
>CAYFRV010000410.1:0-2482 GCA_964345495.1 uncultured Bacteroidales bacterium
TATTCTGCATTCCGTATATTTTATTCAGTTAAAAACCTATTTTTCAATAAAAAGTTGCGGGAAGATTGGACTTAGCCAACTATAGATTACCCACCCTGTGAAATCTCGATAAGTAGTACTTTGTCACCCCTTTGAAGTGAAGTTTCTTTCCATTTTGTCCGGGGTACGACCTGTTGATTTAAAGCAACGGCAAAGCCGCTCTTGTCTTCAATGTCCATTTCTCTGAGAAGGGTAGAGATAGTAGATTCTTCCGGCACTTTCTGTCTTTCATCATTTACAATTACTTCCATAATCATTATTTTTTAACTAATAACTGAAGAAGTGCCATTAAAATATACGGAATGAGATTTGTTTGTTTCCTACGGCAGTATTAACTGCTTCAGGTTCAAAGGGTATGATCTCAGCCCGTATTTGGGCACCCCTGTTTTTGTATTACTTTACAAAATTAGTGAAATTTTGTTCATAAAAAAAGTCGATGCAATAACACCGACTCTTTTTATCTTAATAGCTTATTAAGTTCAATAACTAGTTCTGCTGGTCTGTTTGGACTTTTAATACATCTGAAATTGCTTTTTCAATAGTTTCTTTAGGTAAAGCTCCCTGTGCCATTTGAGGTTGTTCATCCTGGGGGATAAACAAAATAGACGGAATACTTCGAATTCCGAACATAGCAGCAAGTTCCTGCTGATCTTCAGTATCTATTTTGTAAACATCTATTTTTCCTTCATATTCCTGTGCAATTTCTTCAAGAATAGGAGATACAATTTTACAAGGCTGGCACCAGTCTGCATAAAAATCTATGATTACCGGTTTGTCTCCCTCAAATTTCCAGTCCTTGTTTTCATCAAAATTAAAGATTTTTTCCTTGAATGTTTCCTTTGTTAAATGTTCCATTAAATTGTGTTTTTATTTGTTATACTATTTTAATTATCTAACAATTAATAAAATTAAATGTTTAATTAGTATGAGTCAAACCCTGTGCCAAAAAAATAATAACCGTCTGAAACCTTTAAATATTTATAATAATTGTAATTTTGTCATGAAAATTTCAAAAATTGTCATATCTATATATGAAGAAATGTCTTAATCATCCGGTTTTTAAAATAGTCTCTGAAGTAATAGAAGAAGAAGGCTGGATAGCCTATGCCATTGGAGGTTATGTAAGAGATTGCTTTCTAAAACGCTCTTCAAAAGATATTGATATCGTGGTACTGGGAAGTGGAATTGAACTTGCCAAAAAAACAGCAAACAAACTAGGCATAAAGCAAGTAAGCGTGTTTAAAAACTTTGGTACAGCAATGCTTAACTATGAAGATGTGGAAGTTGAATTTGTCGGAGCCAGGAGAGAATCTTATGATCGAAATAGCAGAAAACCAGTAGTAGAAGACGGCACACTGGAGGATGATCAGCAACGGCGGGACTTCACTATCAATGCGCTTGCATTGAGCCTGAACAAAGACAATTATGGAGAACTGACTGATCCATTTGATGGTCTGAAAGATTTAAAAAATAAAATAATTCGTACCCCGCTCGAACCCGGCCGCACATTTTCAGATGATCCATTGCGCATGATGCGTGCAATAAGGTTTGCTACTCAACTGAAGTTTTATATTGAAGATGAAACACTGGAAGCCATAACTGAAAACGCAAATAGAATAGAAATTGTTTCCAATGAGCGAATTGTAGAAGAATTACATAAAATACTGCTTTCGTCTAAACCTTCGATTGGTTTCAATTTGCTGGACAAGACAGGATTACTGGATTACTTTCTGCCAGAGTTAAGCCAGTTAAAGGGTGTTGAGGAACGTAATGGCTGGAGCCATAAAGACAATTTTTATCATACCCTGCAAGTGGTAAATAACGTTGCACAAAAAAGTGATAAGCTTTGGCTTCGCTGGGCAACATTGTTGCATGATATCGGCAAACCCAAAACAAAACGTTTTAATAAAGAACAGGGCTGGACGTTTCACGGACACGATAAAGTTGGGGCAGATATGATCCCCTCTCTTTTCAAAAGATTGAGGCTACCTTTAAATGAAAAAATGAAATACGTTCAGAAATTAGTTGAACTGCACCTTCGTCCGATTGCGCTGGTAGATGAAGTAACCGATTCTGCATTACGGCGCTTATTATTTGAAGCAGGCGATGACCTCGAAGACCTGATGATTTTATGCGAAGCTGACATCACATCAAAAAACATGAAAAGGTTAAAACGCTTTTTGAATAATTTCCAGAAAGTAAGACAAAAACTCAAAGAAATAGAAGAAAAAGACAGGGTGAGAAATTTTCAACCACCCATTTCCGGAGAAATCATAATGAAGACTTTTGGCATTCAGCCGGGAAGAAATGTCGGTATAATCAAAAATGCCATTAAAGAAGCAATTCTTGATGGCAAAATAGAAAATGATTATCATCAAGCGTTTGAATTTATGATTCAAAAAGGAAAAGAACTCGGATTAAACCAGGTAGATGATGAATAGGC
>CAYFRV010000411.1:0-2469 GCA_964345495.1 uncultured Bacteroidales bacterium
GTTAGCAAAGCCGCTCTGGATTTGCCGTTTGCAGTATTCAGTCATTTTTTGATAATCCCCGGCAACTTCTTTTTTGTTGTATATGGGTGGGTGAATTGTTACAGTCACTTTCCCACGCTTTAGCTTCTTGTCGTCTTCCAGGATTTTATAGCTGCCGTCAATGGTTACGGGAACTAATATTACATTGGATTCGTAAAACAACCGCAACCCGGCAGTTTTAAATCTTCCGAGCTTGCCGTTTTTCGACCTTGTTCCTTCGGGATAAAGTACAACAGGATACCCTTTTTCAACAAGCTTTATGCGTGATTGAATTTTTTCTATAGACTCTGCAGGGTTCTTTCGGTCAACTAATGTACATTTAAGTGCATTCATCCAGATGTTTATGAAAGGAACTTTATTTAATTCCTTTTTTGCGATAAAACCGATAAACCTGGGAATAGCAGCCAGAAGAATTGGAATATCCAAATAACTTTGGTGATTACTGATGAATGCTACCTGGTTTGACGCCGGTAAATTTTCCTTCCCTTTAACTTCAAGCTTTATACCACCAACACTGAGAGCCTGAATTGACCAGTAACGGGAAACCACGTAAACAAACTTTTTTGCAGCATTTTTTGAGAAAACCTCTAATACTACGAAAATCAGATACAAGATGAGAATGAAAAACATCTCAATCCAAAAAAACAAACCAAGCAGAATCGTCCTAATCATACATCTATTTTAGTTAACAAATCATTTTTCCACATTGTAAATAATTCAGCGTAACTTTATAACTTTATCTTCAAATTGAATTGGCAAATTTACAAAATATGTCTGCCGTAATTACAGAAAACCTAAATATCAGCTACAATAATATACCAATTATTCAAAATCTTAACACTCATATTGCTAAAGGTGAAAAGGTGGTTGTTACAGGAGATTCGGGCACAGGGAAAACTACTCTGCTAAATGCCTTGCTGGGGTTTGTTCCTGCTTTTTCGGGCAAAATTTCGCTTATGGGTGAGGAGCTATCTCAGGATACCGTGAATGAACTCAGAAGTAAGACAGCTTTTTTGCCGCAGGAAATTTCTTTTTCTATTGGACAGGCAAAAGATATTTTTATCGAACCTTTTACTTTCAAACAAAATAAAGATCATCATCCGTCCGATGATAAAATTTTCGAAATATTTTCATACCTGAATTTACCTTATTCCTCTTATGAAAAAGATTTCGGAGAGCTCTCAGGTGGTCAGAAACAGCGTATTCTACTTGCATCGGTTTTCTTATTAAAAAAAGACCTTGTTTTGTTGGATGAACCCACAAAAGGTCTGGATGAAAAAGCAATTGAGAAAGTTATGGATTTGTTTTTCAGGGAAACCGATAAAACAATAATAGCTACATCACATCATCCGAGATGGATAGAACGATCAGACAAACAAATCAATATTGAAAACTATGCACCAAACAATTGATATAAGCTATTTCAACCTGTTCCTGGGATACCTTCTTTTAATTATTCCGATAGTTGTCTTTTATCATTATAAAACCCATCTTGTTAAAGACAGTTTAGTTGCTGTGCTGAGAATGACTTTGCAACTATTCCTAGTGGGATTATACCTGGAGATTCTTTTTGAATACAATGATGCATGGATAAATAGCGCCTGGTGGGTGATAATGGTAGTAGTAGCCGCTTTTACAATCGTTCAGCGAGCTTCATTAAAACGGAAGTATTTTCTTATACCCCTTTTTATATCACTTGCCATAAGCTTATTTTTAATCGACCTTTATTTTCTTGGTTTTATAATAGAATTGGATTACGTTTTTGAGTCACGCTATTTTATCCCAATTAGCGGAATACTCTTGGGAAATTGCCTGAAAACAAATATTCTGGGGTTGAATACATTTTACAAGAAGCTTCATTCAGAAATCACGTTGTATCGGTATTATCTGGCGAATGGAGCTACACGTTCCGAAGCGCTGATACCTTTTATGCGTGAAGCATTACGTACAGCATTCAATCCGCTTATTGCCGGTATTTCCGTGATTGGTCTTATTTCCCTCCCCGGAATGATGACAGGTCAGATTCTTGGCGGATCAAGTCCTAATGTAGCAATAAAATATCAAATCATGCTCATGATGGCGATTTTTGTTTCTACTGTGATAAGTGTAATTCTTACGATTTTAATCGCCAACAATTTTGTGTTTGACAAATATGGCAACGTCAAACCTGGGGTAATGAAAAGTTAGGGGAACGGAAAATTTTAATTTTAGCCTTTTGCTTTTGGCCTTTAGCTTTTGGCTTTTCGGTATCTTATATTTTTTAGTATTTTTTGTTGTTTGTATAATATTTTGATTTCCTTTGCTTCATGCTTCCTGTAAAATAGATTACGCTCTTTCAGAGCTTAATGGAGTGGAGATTTTTTTCTTCATAGGGTTTCGCTTTGCTTCACCCTATGTTATTGCTTTTCGGGGCTTTGCCCTTTCGTTTCT
>CAYFRV010000412.1:0-2453 GCA_964345495.1 uncultured Bacteroidales bacterium
GCTTCTTTGAAATTCAGTTCAGCAGCAGCTTTTTCCATAGCTTTTTTATTCTTCTCAATGGCTTTCTCAATGGCCTCTTTGCTCATATACTGAACCACCGGGTCGGCTGCAATACTTGCTTCATCGGGACCCGCATAGGTCTGTTCGCTTTTCCCTATTTTCTCTCTATAATCACCCATTACCGAACGTGATGCTTTCTCTATCTGACGCGGAGTGATATTGTGTTCTTTGTTGTATTCCAGTTGTTTTTCCCGGCGTCTGTTTGTTTCGTCAATTGTTTGCTGCATGGACTTTGTAATTTTATCCGCATACATGATCACCCTGCCCTCCAGATTCCTTGCAGCACGGCCTGCAGTTTGTGTCAGAGAAACAGTTGATCTCAGGAAACCTTCTTTGTCAGCATCCAGAATAGCAACCAGCGAAACTTCTGGTAGGTCAAGACCTTCACGAAGTAAGTTGACGCCAATCAATACGTCAAATTTTCCTTCACGCAGACCATCCATAATCTCCACCCTTTCAAGTGTATCAATGTCTGAGTGAATGTATCTGCACTTTACGTTATATTGCGTCAGGTACTTAGTCAATTCTTCTGCCATACGTTTCGTTAACGTAGTGACCAGAACGCGTTGCTGTTTTTCGGTGCGTTTTGTAATCTCTTCCATCAGGTCATCAACCTGATTTAACGTAGGCCGAACTTCAATTTCAGGATCCAACAAGCCAGTGGGTCGAATTACCTGATCGACTACCACACCTTCCGTTTTAGAAAGCTCATATTTAGCCGGGGTCGCGCTTACAAACACCACCTGATTAATAAGTTGTTCAAATTCTTCAAATTTGAGCGGGCGGTTGTCAATCGCTGCCGGTAAACGGAAACCATATTCCACCAGATTCTTTTTCCTTGAGTTGTCACCACCGTACATAGCATGAATCTGAGGAACTGTTACATGACTCTCATCAACTACAGTGATAAAATCATCCGGGAAATAATCAAGTAAACAGAAAGGACGCGAGCCGGGTGACCTGCCGTCAAAATAGCGACTATAGTTTTCAATTCCCGGGCAATAACCCAATTCTTTAATCATCTCCAAATCGTACTCAACACGCTGCTTTATTCTTTTAGCTTCTAAATGTTTACCCTCATCTTTAAAATACTGAATTTGTTCATTGAGGTCCATTTGAATTGCCTTAATTGCCGAATGCATTCGTTCTTTGGTGGTAACAAAAATGTTAGCGGGATAAATCGTAGCCTGGTCAAGTTCTTCAATGGTATTGTTGTTATACGGATCAAAAGATTCAATGCCGTCGATTTCATCGCCCCAGAACATAATGCGATAGGCAAAATCGCTGTAGGCAAGGAAGACATCTATTGTGTCGCCATTCACCCTGAACGTACCAGCTTTAAATTCGTATTCATTCCTGGAGTAAAGGCTATCGACCAATCTTCTCAGGAACTCATTACGTTCTATATTCTGCCCATTTTCAACGGTGATTGTATTTGCATGAAAATCCTCAGGATTTCCTATTCCGTAAAGGCAGGAGACAGAAGAAATAACGATCACATCCCTTCTGCCAGACAACAATGCTGAAGTGGCACTTAATCTTAATTTTTCAATCTCCTCGTTTATGGACAGATCTTTCTCAATATATGTATCCGTAACAGGGATATAAGCTTCAGGCTGATAATAATCGTAATACGACACAAAATATTCCACTGCATTTTCCGGGAAAAACTCTTTGAACTCCCCATAAAGCTGGGCGGCAAGAGTCTTGTTGTGACTTAATACCAGAACAGGCTTATGAACCCGTTCTATCATATTCGCTACAGTGAAAGTCTTTCCTGAACCTGTTACTCCTAACAGTGTCTGATACTTGTCGTCACGATTAATACCTTCGGTCAATTGCCTGATTGCCTCAGGCTGGTCTCCTGTTGGCTTATATTTTGAAGTTAACTTATACTTCATTACTCACTACTATTGCTTTTAAGCTTAAAAACTCCGTAAATTGCCAGATGATCACTTATTCCGCCAAAATAATTATCTCCGCCATAAGTGCGGTTTGGAACTTCCATTCCCGCTTTGGGATGATCATATAAAACCCACGGAGGATTAAAAATACGCACATCATTATGAGAAATCGTATAACCCTCTCCATTCAAACAAGCTGAAGAAACTATCAAATTATCCAGCATAAACCATTCGGATTGGTAGTTATATGTTCCCTTTCCTTGCTTATCTTTAGGATACAACAGGTTATAAAGATCAGCATTTTTGTTCCCGGCAGCAGGATTTTTTGCTCCAAGGACTTTTGTCAAACTTTTGTTTGTCGGTTCATCATTAAAATCGCCCATGGCGATGATTTTAGCATCCGAATTAACAGTTAGCACTGAATCGATTTTGGCTTCCAGCACCCGGGCAGAATAGATTCGTTTCTGCTCTGTTTCTTTTCTTCCACCG
>CAYFRV010000413.1:0-2428 GCA_964345495.1 uncultured Bacteroidales bacterium
TCCAGAATTTCCTGGTGGTTTCTATACTTATTCTTTCTTCAGGGGTATGAGCTCCTTTAATAGTCGGACCGAAAGAAATCATGTCCAGATAGGGATACTTCTGAAGGAAGAGGCCACATTCCAATCCTGCATGAATGGCTTTCACTTCGGGATCTGTATCAAATAATCGCTTATATGCATCACGCGTGATCTGCATAATTTCTGAATCGGTATTGGGCTGCCAGCCGGGATAACCCGCAGAGTGATCAACCTTTGCTCCGGCAAGACGGAAAACGCTTTCTACCATACTGGCAATATCATGTTTTGCGCTATCAACAGAACTTCTTTGGCTGGTAGTTATAAAGAAACCTTCCTCATCTTCCATTTTAATTGAAGCAAGATTTGTTGATGTTTCAACTAAACCTTCAATTTCCGGGCTCCATGCATAAACACCATGAGGACATCCATATAAAGCATTAGTAAGATCAAAATAACTATCTTCATCAATAACGAAATCAGGCTTTTCGATTTCTTCAAGCTTTATTTCCAGGTTAGGTTCTGTTACTTTTAGTTCATCTTTTACTTCTTTCTCAAACGTATTAAAGTATTCTTTTATTTGGTCATTATCCTCTTCATGGGTTGTAAATACAACATCTGCTTCTCTTGGAATGGCATTTCGGGCTCTTCCTCCTTCAAATTTTGAAAGCTGGGTTTCAAATTTATCATTGATATTCCAAAGGAAACGATTAGCAATTTTAAGTGAATTCCCCAACCCTTTATCAATTTCATCACCAGAATGTCCGCCATTCAAACCTGTTACAAATAAACGATAAGCTTTATGATCAGACGGAGTCTTTTCCCTGTCAAAACTCAAACGGGCAGTTGTATCAATTCCACCTGCACACCCGATAAACAACTCTCCTTCATCTTCAGAATCCAGATTTAACAAAATTTTTCCATCAAAAAACCCGGATTCAAGAGCAAAAGCTCCCGTTAAACCAGTCTCCTCGTCTACAGTAAAAAGGCACTCAATGGGACCGTGCGAAATTCTATCAGAAGTAAGAATAGCCATCTGAGCAGCCATCCCGATTCCATCATCAGCTCCAAGGGTAGTCCCTTCAGCTTTTACCCAATCCCCTTCTATGTAAGGTTTTATTGGATCCTTCTCAAAATCATGATCAGTACCTTTGTTTTTTTCGCCAACCATATCAATGTGGCTCTGTAAAACCACAGTCTTAAGATTTTCTTTTCCGGAAGTGGCCGGTTTCTTAATTAATAAATTGCCACTCTTATCCTTTTTTGCCTCAAGTTGATTTTCTTTAGCAAAATCCATGAGGAATTTGATGATCTTATCTTCCTTTTTGGAAGGTCTGGGTACTTTACAAATTTGTTCAAAATAACCCCATACCTCTTTTGGTTCCAAATTATTAAGTATTTCCATATCTGTGTTTTTTTAAATTTTAAAAGGAAATCAAATATAAGAAGGATAAAATAAAAAGTATCAACAAAACATGTGTTATTTATTCTTCATCTTTATATGGACTAATTTCTTCTACAAAACCGTCTTCTGCAGCAATTGTTTTAGGAAAAACAGAAATTGCCTCAGCTGCTAAATCTTCAATGCTTTTATACCGGGCTGAAAAATGTCCAACAATTAATTTTTTCACATTCGCTTTCTTTGCAATTTCTGCAGCTTGCCTGGCTGTTGAATGGGTGGTATTTTTAGCTTCCTTGTTGTGCTCTTCTTTAAAAGTTGCTTCGTGGTAAAGTAAATCGACATTTTTAATAATCGGAATAATTGCCTCATTATAAGCTGTGTCAGAACAAAAAGCATAGCTTCTTTGCTTATAAGGCTCATAAGTAAGTTCGGAATTAGGTATAAGTGTTCCATCTTCTGTTTGGAAATCCGCCCCACTCTTTATTCGATGAATATCCTTTATCGGAATGTTATATTGTTTTACATAAGTCTTTTTTATATTAGGTAGTTTTGGTTTTTCAACGAATAAAAATCCAGAGGCGGGAATTTTATGTGTCAATGGGAAAGAAAACACTTCTATATATTCATCTTCATAAATCTTTTCTGTTTTTTCTTCATCAAATTCATGAAAATGGATTTTATATGAAAACCGGCCTTCATAATGCTTCATAATATATTTTATTCCCTTTTTCAAAGGCTGATGAGCATAAATATGCAAATCTTTTTCTCTTTTCAGAAGATTAAATGAAGACAATAACCCAAACAATCCATAAAAATGGTCACCATGGATGTGGCTAATGAAAATATGATTAATTCTGCCGAAAGGAATACGGTTTTTTCTAAGCTGAGCCTGAGTTCCTTCTCCACAATCAATTAAAAAATACCGCTCATATACATTGAGTACATGAGCGGTAAGGTTTCTTTTTGAAGTAGGTAAAGCTGAACTGCTTCCTAAAATTGTTAATTCAAACT
>CAYFRV010000414.1:0-2426 GCA_964345495.1 uncultured Bacteroidales bacterium
GATGCATCATCCAGGGACAGACTGTCTAAGGTGACATAAGGCTGATCTGAAGGTGAAACAGTTACCGTACCAATATGCGGTTGTTTATTTTGAGCAGTGACTACAAGATCAGCTTCTCCCACATCATTTAATGACTCAAAATTCAATGTAACTTCACCTGTTTCATCCACTCTTTTTGCATCAAGCAATTCGTTATTAAAAGACAATGCGACATAAGCACGAGGCTCTGTGTTTACAGTTAATGAATTCATTCCTACCATTAATGTGTCTGGCGTAGTAGAAACTGTCATAGCTTCCGGTTCACCTAAATAGGGAGTAAGAGAGGGGTCACCCATCAAGTGGTATATTTCCCAGTAATACTCTTTCCTGCTGGAAGTAGAAGCTTCTACAGCCATATTTCCCCCAACAACTGCCTGACCTTGAGTTATGTACCAGCTTGAAGGGTCATCAACTTCGTTTGATTTGGTGTGAAACATAGCATCGTATGTACCAGTTCCGGTTTCTTCATAAGAAGGCTCTGAGACAGGATTTGAATGATAACCAACACCCCACCAGTAATCTTCGTCCCAATAAGTGGAATTGGAACCTCCAATATCGCCAATGGCTCCTTTGTTTTCTGCACGCAGGGCTGCTTCGCCAAAACATTCGTCATCGTCAAATTTTACGGACAGACAGCAATTTCCTACCCAAAGTCCGTATTTTCCTTCATTCGTGAGATTATATACATCAGATATTGTAAAAGAAGGGGTTCCCCAGCCGTTTGAATTACAATGGGCAGTATAATTTGCATAAGTTATCCCTGCATTCATGTTTGCAACGATGGAATCACTTACTGCAGCATTGCCATTTGGCGGGTCTTGTAAAAACAGGTGCGAATTAATTCCATTATCACTGTTAAAATAATAGTTATCGCCATACCACATAGCTCCATTACCATAAGGATCTTCATAGCTGTCGTCATCTCCTGCCACCAATAAAGCCTGGCTTAAATAACCCGGATCAGCCATTTCGTATTTTTCATACTCTAATGTTTTATCAATCTGAGGCTGCAAGTGTGATGTGTTTTGTGCAGAAAACCTTCCGTAGTAAACTTCCGGCAGAAAATCATCTGTATATTCACAATAGTATAAATCAGTTACATGGCTTCCTTCATCTCCGCTCCATGCAGGAATTTCTCCAACATCACCCACAAACAGCACAAAACTTGGCGCTGTGGGGTTGGGATTGTTATAAAGGTCTTCCAGATAAGTTTTTATATCGCTGGTTGTTGATCCTATATTATCAGTATAACCAACCTCAACATTGTATCCTTTCAACTCTTTCCACTCTATAAAAGGTTGAAGTTGATCTTCAAACATCCGGTCTGCAACAATAACATAAGTGATAGGGGAGTTGTCAATCAATTCCTTTGACTCGGATGGTATATAATTTACTGCTCTTGAATGAAAATGTTCGAAAAAAGGACTTGCGTATTTTTCTTTCAGTTGTTTTTCTTTTGCCTCATTTATACCATCAAATTTTACTTCAAATTTTATATTGCTATAAACCCTTAGCTTATTTTGAACGGGATTATATTCCAGTGGGGAAATCTGGAGCCTTCCATACCGAACATTTCGCATTAAACCTCTGTCCTCAATTTTCACAAGCTCATCTCCCGTGAACCTGTCTGTTTTGTATACTTTTTCATTAAAGTAGAATTTCTCGTCTTTGCCGTCATCACATTTTGATTGAGAAGGCTGTGCCGGCATTATTTTATTCTCTATGCCTTTTTCATTGAGATCTATTTCCTCTATATCATAAGAAACAACCTTTATTTTATATTCAGCGCCTACCGGTATTTCTATCAATTTACTGATAACGGGTAAGTTGGGATTCCCCTTTTTAAAGGTTTTCATCAAATTTTCGGTGCGAATTTGGCTAAAAGCACCTTCTTTAGTGCTTTTAGAAACAATCTCAAAATTACCCACTTTCTGTTCTGCTTCGAAACCCTCTTTCTTGTTTTGAAGGAGTTCAAATGAGAATTCCTGTGAGTTTTCCAGATTAATTTTTTTCTGACTAAATAGACATTGTGCACTCATGAACACAATCAGCAGACACATCAGGTAGAAATGTTTCATGATAAATAAATTTTAGTTGTTACTAAACACTGTTATATCCTCAATTGATAAAATAAATAAACTAACGTTGCTTTAAATTAAAACCCGTATAATTAAAGTAAGAACAATAATAATAAAAAAATGATAAAAATCATAAATAACAATGACGGTAGTCATTAAACCGTAAATATTATATTTGCAAAAGTGAGAAAATAAAGGAAGTTTAATTACTATTTATAAGTAGTCTAAATTATTTATTAATTTTTCCAATTTTATTTTCAACCGATTGTATTTTCCCCTCTAAACGGTTGGAAGTATTCTTCCGGATAT
>CAYFRV010000415.1:0-2419 GCA_964345495.1 uncultured Bacteroidales bacterium
AGACACTTAAAGTATCGCATTCACCACATGTTTTTGAAGATACTAGCGTCAAGAAATTGATGTACGGTGTTGTAATAGCTCTTCTTCCCACATTAGCATGGTCTGTTTATGCGTTTGGGATTGGAGCGATTATTGTAACAGCCGTCTCAGTAGTATCTTGTCTCGCTTTTGAATTTATTATTCAAAAATATCTTTTAAAACAACAGCCTACAATTACTGATGGCTCTGCCCTGGTAACAGGATTGCTGTTGGCTTTTAATGTTCCCGCTAATCTACCCATAGGTATCATCATCATTGGTGCGCTGGTATCTATTGGAGTTGGTAAAATGACTTTTGGAGGATTGGGTTCCAATCCCTTTAATCCTGCATTAGTAGGAAGAGTTTTTCTATTAATATCTTATCCGGTACAAATGACAAGCTGGCCTATACCCAAAGGCTTCGACACAAAATACGCTGATGCTGCAACTGGAGCCACCCCTTTAGGCATTTTACAGGAAGGTGATAAACCAGTAACTCAATTGATGGATCAAATGCCGGGTTATAGTGACCTGTTCATAGGCCAAATGGGAGGATCGCTTGGAGAAATGGCGGCTTTTGCACTTATCATCGGATTGGTCATTATGCTTTATATGCGAATAATTACATGGCATATTCCTGTGTCAATCATTGGCTCAGTAGGAATTTTCGCGGGTATATTATGGCTTGCCGACCCAACGCAATATGCCGATCCGTTGTTCCATATTCTTTCAGGAGGATTGCTATTAGGAGCTATATTTATGGCCACAGATTATGTTACATCACCTATGTCGAAAAAAGCGATGTTGATATATGGTATTGGCATCGGAGTGCTAACGGTGATTATTCGTGTGTTTGGATCATACCCGGAAGGGGTTTCTTTTGCTATATTAATCATGAATGCAGCAGTTCCATTGTTTAATCAGTATATGAAACCTAAGCGATTTGGAGAGGAGGTGAATAATGGCTAGTAGAGAATCCACTTTTAAAAACATGGTGCTTACCCTATTTACTGTAACTCTTATAGCTTCGTCTGCTTTAGGACTGATCTATAAAATAACCAAAAAACCAATAGAACAGGGTAAGCTGGAGAAAAAAACACAAGCGATACGAAATGTGGTTCCGGATTTCACGAATCAGCCGCTGGAAGAAGCTTATAAAACTGAAATAGATGGTTTTGAAATAACGCTATATCCTGCAAAGAAAGAGGGGAAACAAGTGGGAGTAGCCGTTTCAACTATTACATCTAAAGGATTCAGCGGAGAAATAAAGCTTATGGTTGGTTTTAAGCCTGATGGAACAATAAACAATATATCTGTTCTGGACCATAAAGAAACACCGGGATTAGGAGACAAAATGGAAAAATCAAAATCAGACTGGAGTCTCCAGTTTAACGGCAAAGATCCCGAGGATTTTGAACTATATGTACAAAAAGACGGAGGTGACGTAGATGCAATTACAGCCTCTACAATTAGTTCACGTGCCTATTGCGATGCAGTGCGCAGAGCTTATGAAGCATTAAAAAAAAGGAATGAATAATGAATCAGTGGAAAAATTTCAGTAAAGGATTTATAAAGGATAATCCCGTATTTGTTTTATTTCTGGGATTATGCCCGACGTTAGGTGTAACAACCTCTGCTTATAACGGATTAGGAATGGGATTGGCAACAACCTTTGTGGTTGTAATGGCCAACCTTGTTGTTTCTATTATAAAAAATTTAATCCCAGGCAAGGTGCGAATTCCTACGTTCATTGTTATTATAGCTTCTTTCGTTACAATGGTCGAAATGCTTACAGAAGCTTTTATACCGGATCTTTACGAACAACTTGGCCTGTTCATTCCCCTGATTGTTGTAAACTGTTTTGTTCTGGGACGATCCGAAGCTTTTGCTTCAAAGAATGATATTATATCTTCTGTAATCGACGGACTCGGAATGGGATTAGGTTTTGCCTTCGCCCTTACAGTTCTTGGTGGTGTAAGAGAAGTACTTGGAAGCGGTTCGTTAACACTGTTGCCAGATATTGCCGAATTTTCAATATACCAGGGTGATGGAATGCTGGTATTTGTGCTTGCGCCTGGAGCTTTTATAGCTTTAGGATACCTAATTATGTTAGCTCTCAAACTCAAAAAGAAAATGTACTAAGCCATGGAATATTTTGTTATTATAATCGGTGCAATCTTTGTAAATAATATAGTTCTCAACCAGTTTTTGGGACTGTGCCCTTTTATTGGAGTTTCAAGTAAAGTTGAGACAGCTATAGGAATGGCTGGAGCAGTAACATTTGTAATGACTTTAGCCACCATAATTACATACATTCTGCAAAATTATGTGCTTATTCCTTTTGAAATAAGCTTCATGCAAACCATTGTCTTTATTCTGGTTATTGCCTCTCTTGTTCAACT
>CAYFRV010000416.1:0-2419 GCA_964345495.1 uncultured Bacteroidales bacterium
GGAGTTATTACGGAAGAAAGTACTCAATCCAGTGACTGGAAATACATTATTGCCGACTGGGACGAAAATATCTCTAAAGCAAAGTTGAACCAAGTAGATGCGAATCTCTATGAATTAGAAATCACCCCCAGTATACGTGAATTTTATGGAGTTCCCGAAGACGAGAAGATCGAGCAGATGGCTTTTGTTTTCAGAAACAAGGATGGCTCACTTGAAGGAAAAACAGAAGACGGTGAAGACATCTTTGCTGAAGTATATCCTGCCGGTTTAAATGTTAATATTTCACAACCCGGACCAAACCTGATTGTTGACCCTGGTGATGTTGTGGACATTAAAGCAACGACAAATGAAGCTGACAGCCTGTTTTTATTTATTAATGATACATTGAAAACAAAGGTTGAAGATACAGTCATCAACTTTCAATATACACCGCAGCGTATTGGTAACTATGAAGTTGTAATTCAGGGCAAAAATGCTGAGGAAACTGCAAGTGACACAGCCATCTTTCACGTAAAGGGCGAAACGCAAAATATTTCTATGCCGGAAAATTGGCAAAAAGGAATCAACTATATTTCTGATGATTCTGTTGGACTTGCATTATATGCCCCATATAAAGATTTTGTTTATGCCATTGGCGATTTTTCTGACTGGAGACCTGATGAAGCTAATTTAATGAATTATGATACAGATAAAGACATTTACTGGACCGGAATTGGCGGATTAACTCCCGGACAGCAATATATTTTTCAATATTTGATTGATGGTGAAATGCGAATCGCTGATCCCTACTCTGAGCAGGTCAGTTCTCCAAATGATCGCTATATAACAGAAGAAATATACCCGGGACTCATTAGCTACCCTTTTAAGCATACCTCCCAAATTGCTTCTGTTATGCAAACAGACCAAGAAGAATATCAATGGCAAAATACCGGTTTTACACTACCCAAAAACGAGGAACTAGTAATTTATGAGCTTCTTATCAGGGATTTCCTGGAAAAACATAACTATGAAACGCTTATTGATACCTTGTCTTACCTGAAAAATCTTGGTGTTAATGCGATTGAACTAATGCCGGTAAATGAATTTGAAGGAAACAGCAGCTGGGGTTACAATCCAAGTTTCTATTTTGCTCCGGATAAATATTATGGACCTAAAGAAGAGCTTAAAGCTTTTATAGACTCCTCTCATGGTAAGGGAATAGCCGTTATTCAGGATATGGTTTTAAATCACTCTTTTGGTCAATCTCCCATGGTACGAATGTATTTTGATCCTGATTCAGGCGAATATGGCCAGCCCACTGCTGAAAATCCTTGGTACAATGAGGAGTGTCCACATCCACCTTATTGCTGGGGTTTTGATTTTGATCATGAGGCAGAGGTTACACGGGAATTTGTTGATAGTGTAAATAGATTCTGGCTTGAAGAATATAACGTTGACGGCTTTCGGTTCGATTTTACCAAAGGTTTCACAAATAATTCTTCCAGTGACGAAGGCTGGAGCTATGATCAGGACAGAGTAAATATTTTGAAGAGAATGGCCGATGAAATCTGGAAAACCAATTCTGATGCTTATGTGATTCTCGAGCATTTTGCTGAAAACACAGAGGAAGAGGAGCTTTCTGGCTATGGTATGATGCTTTGGGGTAATTTAAATTACAATTACAATGAAGCTGCAATGGGATATAATTCTGGCGATAAGTCTGATTTTTCAGGAGTTTCTTATCAGGAAAGAGGATGGTCTGATCCACATCTTGTTGGTTATATGGAAAGTCACGATGAAGAAAGATTAATGTATAAGAATCTTGAATATGGGAATTCCTCCGGAGATTATGATATAACGGAATTGAAGACAGCCATAGACAGGGTTAAACTGGTAGCTACTTTCTTTATACCCATACCCGGGCCAAAAATGATATGGCAATTTGGTGAACTTGGTTATGATTACAGTATTGATTATAATGGCAGAACCGGCCGGAAACCTGTGAAATGGGAGTACTTTGAAGATAAAGACCGAAAGTCGCTATACAATCTATTCAAGGTACTGATCCATCTTCGCAAAAACTACGATGTATTTGCTACTGATGATTTTTCAATGGACGTTTCTTCTGCCATGAAAAGGATTGTGCTGAGGCACTCCTCTGCTGATGTGGTTATTGTTGGAAATTTTGGCGTTACTGAGAACACAATTTCTCCGAATTTTACGCAAACCGGCGTTTGGTATGAAACGTTTACTCAGGATACGCTGGAGGTGGATAATGTTAATTCTGAATTGACACTTTCGGCCGGAGAATATCGTTTGTATTCGACTGAGAAGTTTGATCTTACCGATATAGTGAGTTCTTCTGAACTGGATGAAATAACTACAATTCAATCGTTTGCAGGGCAAGGTCAGATTGATGTTTTTCCTAATCCGGCGCGGG
>CAYFRV010000417.1:0-2402 GCA_964345495.1 uncultured Bacteroidales bacterium
TTTTAGGCGATTTCAGAAAAGCTTATAACTCTGCCTGTTAGTTTATTTTAGGGTTGTTCGATTATTTATAACATCAAAAGCACTCAAAATTATCCAAAATCGGGGTTACAAATTATTGACATCTGATACAACTTTATTTGAATTTATTCAGGGATTCCCAATAGATCATAATCATAAGCAGACGTAATTTTAACCCGGGTAAAATTACCTACTGTAATTTTATTTGAAGCTTCACCCGTTTTTTCTATCATAACATTGTTATCGACTTCCGGAGCATCGGCTTCAGTTCTTCCATAATAATAATGTTCATCTTCACTGTCAACTAACACATCAAGATTTGAACCTATCTTTTCCGTATTTTTCTTTCTGGATATTGACTTTTGAATCTTCATTAGTTCATCAGCCCTTTCCTGTTTGACCTTATCAGGCACATTGTTTTCGTATTTACGTGCAGAATAAGTCCCTTCTTCTTCTGAATAGGTAAAAACTCCAAGCCTGTCAAATTCAGTGTTTTTCACAAAGTTGAGTAATTCGACAAACTCTTTTTCACCTTCTCCGGGATGACCAACCATTAAAGTAGTTCTTAATGTATATTTAGGTAGTGTTTTGTTAATTAGTTCAATAAGTTCCAAAGTTTGTTTCTTTGAAATGCCTCTTCGCATCTTTTTCAGAACAGAATCACTTATGTGCTGGAATGGGATGTCTAAATAATTACTAATGCTTGAGTACTTATTCATAATTTCCAACACCTCTGATGGAAATTGAGAAGGGTAA
Organism: uncultured Bacteroidales bacterium; assembly: GCA_964345495.1. Taxonomy (GTDB): domain Bacteria; phylum Bacteroidota; class Bacteroidia; order Bacteroidales; family UBA12077; genus JAGXLC01. The sequence continues at coordinate 775 of CAYFRV010000417.1, forward strand.
TTATAAAGCATACGAATCCAGGGAAATGCATTCATTTCAGCAAGTTCTTCAAGCAATTCCGGCAACAAATATTCTTTATACCGGTCATAACCATAATAACTTAAATCTTGTGCTATAAGGTTTAATTCTTTAACGCCATCCTGTGAAAGTAAATTTGCTTCAGAACGCAGAGTTTCAATGCTTTTAGATTTATAACTACCTCTTATAAATGGAATTGAGCAAAAAGCACATTTTCGGTTACATCCTTCTGCTATTTTAAGAAAAGAATAATGAGATGGTTTGGATATATACCTTTTATATGGATTATACGTATTATTGGAACCTTTCAGGTATTCAACTATGTTTGGCAGTTCATCTACTCCAAAAAAGTAATCTACCTCAGGAATTTCTTCTTTGAGCTCATTCCGGTAGCGTTGGGATAAACAACCCATGACAATAAGTTGCTTAATGTTTCCAAGTTTCTTTTGCTCTGCGTAATTCAGAATAGTTTCTATAGATTCTTGTTTAGCATCATTAATAAAACCACATGTATTAATGATAAGAATATCTCCTTTTCTTACATCTTCGTGGTTTACATTATAGTCATTTGTTTTAAGCTGATTCAATAAAAATTCCGAATCCACAAGATTTTTAGAACAGCCCAAAGTAATCAGGCTTATTCTGGGAAACTCATCCATAAAATAATTAATTATTCGTTGAAGAGAGAATTAACAAACTCTTCTCTGTCAAATATTTGTAAGTCATCCATTTTTTCACCAATTCCAATATATTTTACTGGTATCTGGAATTGATCTGACACTCCTATAACTACACCCCCTTTTGCTGTTCCATCTAGTTTAGTAAGAGCAAGCGCATTTACATCGGTAATTTTTGTGAATTGTTCAGCTTGCTGAAAAGCATTTTGACCGGTAGAACCGTCGAGTATTAATAGCACTTCATGAGGAGCGCCGGGAATGATTTTCTGCATTACTCTTTTAATCTTAGCCAATTCATTCATTAAATTGACCCGATTATGAAGTCTTCCTGCAGTATCTATAATTGCAACATCAGCACCGTTAGCTTTTGCTGCTCCCAGGGTATCATAGGCAACAGAAGCAGGGTCAGATCCCATTTTTTGCTTAATTAGGGGAACGTCAACCCTTTCAGCCCATACATTTAACTGGTCAATGGCAGCCGCACGATAAGTATCCGCAGCACCCAGATAAACAGATTTTCCAGCTTGTTTAAACTGATAGGCTAATTTAGCAATGGTTGTAGTTTTTCCAACGCCATTAACTCCTACAACCATAATTACATATGGTTTGTTTTCTGCCTCAAAGGAGAAATCAACATTCTTTTCCTTTTCTTTGAGTAGATCAATAATCTCTTCTTTTAAAATTGAATTTAATTCGTCAGTACTGAGATACTTATCTTTAGCCACCCGGTTTTCTATCCGTTCAATAATTTTCAACGTTGTATTAACGCCCACATCTGAAGTAATTAATACTTCCTCCAGGTTGTCAAGAACTTCTTCATCAACTTTTGTTTTTCCTGCAACAGCCCTGGAAAGTTTTTTAAAAACGTTCTCTTTAGTTTTTTCGAGACCTTTTTCCAGGTTTTGTTTCTTTTCCTTGGATGATTTTTTTCCG
>CAYFRV010000418.1:0-2396 GCA_964345495.1 uncultured Bacteroidales bacterium
ACCACCAAATTAAACCGTAAGGTTAACAGTGGCAGAAATAGGTGTGAATGAGTAAGTAGCAAGGCGGAATGTTAGAAAATTCTCTGCAAAAATCTAGCTGTTGGCTATTTGCTGTTAGCCTTTCGATAGCAAATTAAAAGGCACCGGGGAATTAAATAATTTGAAAGGTTTAAAATATTTAATAACTAAGAAAGATAATACACCGAAAAGCCAAAAGCTAAAGGCTAAAGGCTAAAAGCAAAAGGCAAAACTTGCAGTAAGCAGCGGGAATATTTGGCATGTAAAGGATGAGTAAATTATTTTAAGGAATTCGCATTTAACCAATTAACTATCCACTGTAGTTCGCTTATGAATTCTTAGACCTCTGCCTTCTTAGCCTCAGCCTCATTCAACAATAGAACAATGAAACAATGGAACAATTGTACAATGAAAACTCACACAACTTACTCCTTTCATTTAACTCATTTAACTTAATCAATAAACCAACCTAGTCAGCTACATTTTCCTCCTTAACTGCGTGATTAATGTACCAATCCAGGAATTCGCTTTCCATAATAATCTTTTCGCCAAACTTTTCTTTAAAAAGCTCACTTTGCTCTTCCGACAAATGTCTCCTCTTAATATGATAATTCCAGTCATTTCTAACGGGGATATAGTAACCGCCTAACCTATTCCTGGCCGGCTTGAAAAATGGTGCTTTGCGTGCCATAATTCCTCCTTTCTTTTATTAAAACCGACGCTCTGTTTATAATTACGAAAAATTACATAGCTGTGTTACTTTAATGATTATAAGCGATTTATATAAACAAATGTCAAAAATTATACCAACGTAATTATACTAATATCAATAAAAAAAGCCTCCCTAATTTTAGAGAGGCTTTATCATATCTTACAAAGGTATTATAAATTAATCCACCTGTACTTGTTGTCTTCTTTGCCGTTGTTGATCTTCATCAGGTTTCTCACCATCTCTGACTTCCAGCAATTCAACTTCAAAGATAAGTGCTTGATTAGGTTCTATATCACTTCCTCTTGGAGCTCGTTCACCATAAGCAAGTTCTGAAGGAATGAAAAATTTATATTTTGCTCCTTCTTTCATAAGCTGAAGGCCTTCTGTCCAACCGGGTATAACACGATTTACGGGAAACTCAACAGGGTCACTGTCTTTGGAACTGTCAAAAACTTCATCATCAATATTTTTGCCTGTATAATGAACCTTTACAGTATCATATTGATCAGGTGATTTCCCATCACCTTCTTCAATTACTTTATATTGCAGGCCGCTTTCAGTAGTTTCAATACTTCCCTTTTTCTTGTTATTCATAAGAAATTCTTCTCCTCTTTCCAGATTCTCCTGGTTTCGCTTTTCACGAAGTGAACTTAAATAACTTTGAATAATCTGATTCTGGGAGGCTTCTTCTATTTTTAAGTCTTCACCTTCAAAAGCGTCTTTCATTCCATTAATAAAAGCTGAGTAATTCAACTCTTCTACTCCACTTCTGGAGTTAAGGCTGTTTGCAACATTTGCTCCGAGGGCATAACTAGCAGAGTCTTTCTGCGATTTAATTTTAGACTTTCCGGTAAGACCACCTCCGCTCTGACTGCAGGCAGCTGCAAAAAGTCCGACAAACGCGATCAATAATAAATTTTTAATTTTCATAAAGCTATCTTTTTGGTATTTATAGATTTCATATTCTATTAAGCGAAGATAAAACAATTAATTCATTTAAGAACCATCACTTATGACATTTTTCAAAAAGCAATTTCACCTATTCCTTTATTGCTCTTATCATTTCACGTTTACCCGGCGGCCCGGGAAGATTTTCAACCCTAAACCCAATGGCTCTCAACCTCCTTTTAATCAAACCCTTTGCTGAATAAGTAACCAATATTCCACCAATGGTTAAACAGGAATACATCTTTTCGAAAATATCCTCTTCCCACATCTCCGGTTGTTTATCCGGTGCAAAAGCGTCAAAATAGATCAGATCAAAATTAGTGTCAGGCTGAAAAACGTTAAGATCTGTTTTAAGTTTCCTGAATGTGAACTCATCGGATAATTTATGCCATTCTTCCCATGAAACATCATGCAACGCCAAAAGTTCATTCGAAGAGAAACCGGAAAGCTGCTTTTCATAATTCAACTTATTCACTATTTCAGGCGGCAATGGATATTTTTCAATAGCTGTATATTTTATCTGCTTTATTGATTTTTGGCTCTCCCTGAAAGTCAACAGCGCATTTAATCCGGTTCCAAAACCGATCTCCAAAACACTCAATTCCTGCTTACTTGTAAAATATTCATACCCATTCTTTATAAAAACATGAACCGATTCCTGTATTGCGCCTTTTGTTGAATGATAATGTTCATCCAGCTCTGAAAAATATAAAGTATG
>CAYFRV010000419.1:0-2392 GCA_964345495.1 uncultured Bacteroidales bacterium
AAGGATGTAATCAAACATCCCCGGCTGGGAGCGGTTGAAAGGTGTTAATAAACAGATTGGCACCCTTAATTTAGGGCTAAAGCACCAACGGTGCAGAATCAAATCAGCCACGTCCGTTAGGGCGTGGCTATAAGGGGCATCATTATTTTAAAGCACCAACGGTGCGAAATCTAAACCGGCTGCCAGTCCCAGACGTATCGCTCGTCATATTCTATTTGATGCCGCACCTTTGGTGCTCAGGGGTAATCGGAGTAGCTTTAATCAAGGCCCTTCCGGCACATGCCGGAATGACCTTGTTAATGAGAATCGCGCCGTTGGCGCTTGCCGGTTTTCCTACAAGCTCGCGTCAGGCTTCGTAATCATGAAAATACAGTATTATGAAGGTAGAAGTAAGTAATGTAGAAAGGTTTTTAAAAGATGATTTCTTCGAGTTCTTTCAAGACCTAAAATTAACGGCGAAACTTTAGTATTTTATTATCATTAAAATCGCTGTATTAAGCGAATTTCAGATATTTTTTTCTTTATTAATTATATTTCAACCAGATCACCTAGTATAATGAGGTTTTTTTACAAACCTGGCATTTAGGAATTTATGGCATAAATTTTGTTGTTTCCTTATATATCTATAAATCTATAATTCAAAACCTAACAGAAGAAAATTCAGGCTGCCAGGTTAAAATCTTCAAACCAATAAAATTGAAAGTGTTGTTATGAAGCAAAAATTTAAAAATAATCTCTTATCTAACACATTAAAGATTATTTTTTACTTGTGAATTACTTGTAAAATTTAATTAATCAGAAAGGAGGGAACTGCAGGAAAGGCAATAAATATTTTTTGAAAAATATCCAGGAATGATCTGACGTATCATTTGCGCTACCATCTCTTTTATATGCTAACGATGACAAATGGTTAGTATAAAAATGCTCTTGATTTATTAAACCCCTAAAAAAGAATATTGTATGAAAACACTAACATTTGATCGCAAACTTTTATTGATTTTGACGCTTCCTATATTTTTGATTTTTTTGTCGTTACATTCTTGCGAAGAAATTGATGAAGATTCAGATCCATTTAAAGCAGATGACTATGAAGTAAATGAATCACGCAGTGAAAGTTCAGATATAAATCTTGCTACTAATATAAATGCTACAATTTTCCCTGAAGGAGATGTTGACTGGTATAGGTTCCAGACTGACAACAGTGGAGAATGGGACAGAGTGCAACTGGAAGTAAAAAATGTTTCAGAAGACCTGGAAATTCGTATGACGGTATACGATGGCGACGGCGTTGAGCTTTTTGGTATAAATGCGGGAAGCGTGGGTGCTGATTTAACTACCACCATGGATACTGAAGGAGGAACATATTATGTCAAGATAGTAAGTCGGTGGGATGGAAAAATAGGTGCATATAAATTAAACGTTAAGAATCTAGATTTTAATGACGAGTATGCTCCCAATGATACCCGTTCTGATGCTTACAATCTGGAAACTCTACCTGTTTCAAATGTAGAGGGAATACTTGTCTCTGATGAGGAAGTAGACTGGTTTAAATTTACTACAGAGAATGATGGCATCTGGGACTATGTCCAGTTCGATATTACGGATGTCGCTGATGATCTTGAAGTCAGGATGACTGTCTACAATGTAGATGGCAATGAAATATTTGCAGTAAACTCAGGAACAAAAGGAGCTAACTTGAGACATACTCTGGCTACCCAAGGAGGGACATATTATGTTAAAATTTCCAGTCGTTGGAGTGATGTGGGTGATGGATATTATACTCTGGATATAGCGAACCTACATGCTAATGATGATTTTGAGCCTAATGATACACGAAATACATCATATGATTTAGGTTCACTCCCTGTATCAAATATTCAAGGCACAGTCATATGGACTGACGGAGATGAAGACTGGTACATGTTTGAATCTCAAAATGATAATCCATTTATAGTGAAAATTACTGATGTGGGCGATGAACTACAAGTCAATTTACGGGTTGAAGATGGACCCGGGAATTCACACACTATTAACAGTGGTAGCTCAGGGGCAGATGTACAACTGAGTACTGATGATATGACCTATATTACTCCTGAGGGTGGAGGAATATACTATGTCAGGGTGCAAGGTAGATATGGTTCACATCGAGGTGATTATACTTTGTCTATCGAGCAGTAAAAAAGACCATTATAAGCAGACTTTATGTTGACTTTGTCCGCCTAAATGGTTAAATTGACTGCATTATTTTTATTGTTGAAATAGAATAATATACCATAATGCCGCTGCCGGAAACATTTTATATTGTATCCGGCAGCGGCATTATAACTTAGTTTGTAACTTAAATAATGCCCTGCATGAATCCGCTAACCTTATTTTTTAGCAAATATTTTAA
>CAYFRV010000420.1:0-2390 GCA_964345495.1 uncultured Bacteroidales bacterium
TAAATAGTAAATTTTGTTTTCAAAGATGCCCCCTTAATATGCGCTATTTATAAATCTCGTTTCTGGAAGCTGACAGGGTATTTTTCAGCAGTGAAACAATCGTCATTGGTCCTACTCCACCCGGAACAGGTGTAATGTAACTTGCTTTGTCTTTCACTTCATCGTATTTTACATCACCACGGAGTTTCCAGCCGGACTTTGTTTTATCTGACTTTTCACGATGAATTCCAACATCAATAACCACTGCCCCTTCTTTAATCATATCTGCTGTAACAAATTCTTTTTTACCTATAGCAACAATAACTATATCAGCTCTGGACATGGTTTCTTTTAAATTCTTTGTACGTGAATGGCAAACAGTAACTGTAGCGTTTCCAGGAACCGCTTTCTGAAGCATGAGGTTTGCCACCGGTTTACCCACAATGTTACTTCTGCCCAAAACTACACAATGTTTGCCTTCAGTTTCAATATCGTAACGTTTAAAAAACTCCAGAATTCCTGCAGGTGTTGCAGACAAATAGGATGGAAGGCCAATCACCATACGGCCCATATTGATCGGATGAAAACCGTCAACATCTTTTTTGGGATCAATGGCTTCAATTACTTTTTGCTCATCAATATGATCGGGTAAAGGCAACTGAACGATAAAACCATCTACGTCATCATCTCTGTTTAGTTCGTCTACTTTATCCAGCAATTCTTTTTCGGTAATATTTTCATCATACCGCAGTACATCAGATTTAAAGCCGACTTTTGCGCAGGCTTTCTCTTTGTGGGAGACGTAAGTTTCGCTGGCTGCATCATTGCCTACCAAAATAGCTACAAGGTGAGGTGTTTTTCCTCCCTGTTGTTTTATCTGATCAACTTCCTGTGCAATTTCTTCTTTTATTTGAGCAGAAAGTGTTTTACCATCAAGTTTTTCCATATATCAGAATTTAAAATTACATTTTACCACCCATTTGTTGTTGCATATTCTGCATCATATTTTTCATTCCTTTTCCGCCATTCTTCATCTTCTTCATCATTTTCCTCGTTTCTGTAAATTGCTTTATCAAACGGTTAACTTCCTGTATGTCGTTACCGCTTCCATTAGCGATTCGTTTGCGGCGGCTACCATTCATCAATTTTGGATTTTTTCTTTCTTCCGGAGTCATAGACTGGATAATGGCTTCAATGCCTTTGAACGCGTCATCATCCATATCCATATTTTTCAAGGCTTTGCCCATTCCTGGGATCATTGAAGCAAGATCTTTAAAATTACCCATTTTCTTTATCTGCTTGATTTGAGACATAAAATCATCAAAATCAAATTCATTACGGGCAATCTTTTTGCTAAGCTTTTGTGCTTCCTTCTCATCATATTGTTCCTGTGCTTTCTCTACCAGCGAAACAATGTCACCCATTCCCAGAATACGATCAGCCATACGATCGGGATGGAAAACATCAATATTCTCCATTTTTTCACCCGTACCGATAAATTTTATTGGCTTATCCACAACCGAACGAATTGAAATGGCTGCACCACCACGGGTATCACCATCAAGCTTGGTAAGAATAACGCCTTCATAATCCAGTCGCTCGTTAAACTCTTTGGCAGTATTCACAGCATCCTGACCGGTCATTGCATCTACAACAAACAAGGTCTCGTTTGGGGTTACTGCTTTCTTAATTCCGGCCACCTCGTTCATCATCTGCTCATCAATTGCCAAACGTCCGGCCGTGTCAATGATTACCAGGTCATGGCCATTGGTTTTGGCATGTTTTATTGCTGATTTGGCAATTTTCTCCGGGTCTTTTTGTCCCTCTTCCGTAAAAACAGGAACATCTATTTGCTCGCCCACTACTTTTAACTGATCGATTGCAGCTGGACGATACACGTCACCTGCGACCAATAATGGATTTTTGCTCTTTTTAGATTTTAGAAACTGGGCCAGCTTTCCTGAAAAAGTTGTTTTACCTGAACCCTGCAGTCCCGCCATCAAAATCACAGAAGGATTGCCGCTTAAATCCAATTCTTCAGCAGAACCACCCATTAAACTGGCCAGCTCATCTTTAACAATCTTTACCATCATCTGTCCGGGTTTGACAGACTCCACCACTTTCTGGCCAATAGCCTTCTCCTTTACCGTGTTTGTAAAGTCCTTAGCCGTTTTATAGTTAACGTCAGCGTCCAAAAGCGCTCTCCGAACATCTTTCAGCGTCTCTGCTATATTAACTTCTGAAATCCTCCCTTGCCCTTTTAACAACTTAAATGACTGTTCCAGGCGATCTGTTAAACTATCAAACATATTTCTTCTATTTTATTTTTATTCTGAATTTAAACTGCAAAAATAATAAAAATAACGTTCACTTAAAAAGCGGAATTGTTAGAATTCATTTGCATAAAGTTT
>CAYFRV010000421.1:0-2386 GCA_964345495.1 uncultured Bacteroidales bacterium
TTATTCTCTTCTCCTTTTGCAATTTTTAACCCTTTCTCTAACCTTTCTATTAAAGTATCTTTCGAATCGTTTTCTTTTAATGTTGTCATGCCAATACTTACTGTCAGATTAATCTGATCTTGCCCTGATTTAAACGGTGTTGTTTCAACAGCTTCCCGCAAGCGTTCACCAACTTTGGTAAAGCTGTTTTCCGGGAGATTTCTGAACAGGATTACAAACTCGTCCCCGTTTTTAAAACGAAAGACCAAATCTGAAGAACGAACCTGACTATCAATAATTTCAGTAAATTGCTTTAGTACTTCATCGCCTGCAGCATAACCCAGACTGTCATTAATTTCTTTAAAACGGTCTAAATCAAGCAGGACAGCTGCGTTATATCCTTTACGCAACTTAATTATCTCTTCTGTTTTCTGTTCGAATTCCCTGTAATTAAATACCTTTGTCAGATAATCTTCTCCAGCTTTTTTTCTTTCGCGCTTATATCTTTTGTAAGAAGCTGAAAACCCGAGAAAAAAACCAACAAAAAGCGTTATCGCAGAAATAATATATGTTTCCATCTGCTACTTTTTATTTTTCTTCCTCAGCAGCGCACCTTTCTTTTGAAGGTAATCATATCTCATATTTTTTCCAGGCTCATAAACCAATGCCATGATGGAATCCTGTCCTTCCTTTAACTGAGAATAGTCGGCGAAATCAAGATTACGAATAATGGCTTCTATCACTCTGATTGCTCCTGAGTGATCGGCTAACAACACACGTTTACCCAGATTTTTTCTGACTAATTCCACAAAAGAGCTGCCTATTCTCCAGTCCGATTCTATCAATGACTCACCCTCGGGAAAATGGAAGAATCGGTTTTTCAGCAATGCCTTTATCTGAGCTTCTTTTTCTTTATCAGTTCCTTCCATTCGCTTACCGTAGATTTCCACCATCTTTTTGGTAACTTCCTTCTTATTCATGTGAGTCAGTGCGCCGTATTTTTGTGAATTTAATCCATAAACAGCATCAAAAGCAATGTTTGAATAGCCTGACTCCTGGAGGAAATACCTTGCAGTTTGTTCTGTATTTTCAGACTCACTACCATAAACCTGTATTGGTCTGTCTTTAGAGAACATCCAAAGCGGATAGCCTTTTTCTTCAACCTTATCAACCAATACCTTAAAATCTTTACCCAATTCCCTGGCTGTTTCGATACCTTCAGGTTTTAGCTGGTTACCAACTGAACCGCTAATTCGTCTATTATTATTCCAGCTGTCCCAATAGCCGGAACCAACAAAAACGGGATTATCGCCACCGGATTCATGCACCGACTTGCCGTGGCGGATCATAATCACCTGTGTCTGATTCAGTGGAACATATGCTTGTGGATAAAGCGGAAGTCCTTTTCCGTTTGGCAGCCAGACAATGCCTTCTTTCATTACCAGACCGCTACCATCGTCCAGCTCCCGGCCAACAGTCCGTTTTTTGCCACCCGGATTTACTTCCATGTCTTCTTCCTGTAATACCAGCTTAGCGCGGTAACGGGTAAACCTGGAACCAATAGCCGGTATGTGACGGGAAGCGAGAATATCGCTAAACCGTTCAAGGCTAAATCTCTTCAATAGCAATCTACGGAAACTGTCATTACCTAATAATCCGTTCCATGCGAGGAAAAACATATGTGGACTGCCATTCGGCACATGATTCTTTATGAATTCATGTTTTGATTTGATATAAAACTGCGGGGAAAGATCCTCTTCTTCAAGCATAAGCAGGAAGAAATATAGATCCTTTCCAAGGATTTTGAGTTTTTTAATGAAATCGTCTGTAACATCATCCTTGGAAATGTCCAGCTTATCACCGTAAATATACTGAAGAAACTCTATGTCATCCTTCACTCTTTCTTTACGGTAAGAATTATGAAATTCCGCATGTTCGCGGTATTCATCTACAGTCACCCTTCTGCCGTTTTCAAAATGCGGAGAAGCTTCTTGTTTCTGTGTATTACCGGAATTTTTAGTATTTCCACTTTTTTTTTGATTGCCCTGATTTGGCTGATTTGATTTTTTTTCTTCTTCACTCATAACGCATTCAGATTTTAATACTTAACTTCAAAACTTGATCTCTAATACTTCAAAAATTTACCTGTATAACGCTTTTCACCCACAAGAAGTTCATAAAAATACAAATTTGGTTCAGTAGCGTCACCGGCACTTTTCGACCATTGGATTCTGCTTTTTCCTTTATCTAAAGCAGCTTTTCTCTCAGAAGCCACTTTTTGACCTCTCATATTGTAAATATTAAGTAAAATTTCTGAATGACCAGAAGACTCAAATTCAAAGGTGACCACATCCCGCGCCGGATTAGGAAAAACATCAATCTGACCTTGCCCTGCAAACGATTGAAT
>CAYFRV010000422.1:0-2385 GCA_964345495.1 uncultured Bacteroidales bacterium
GTGATGAAATAGATTCCATTGCCCCCATAATCCCATTCGGGCATGCGGTGTGATTGGATACGGTATTTATTGCGGAATTTTTTATTCATTTTTTGGCTACGCTGCATTTTTAGTTGATACTGCTGTAAAACAGCGTGTTTGGAATGCCAAGAGGAAAAATTTTTTCACCGGATAATTTCACAAATTTGATGAAAAAGTTTTAACTTTAAATATATAGTTAAAATTAGTTTATATGGAGTTGACAAAACCTATATTGTAAAAACAAATCCCAGTAAGTTTATTTTTTCGCAACCAATTAAAAAAGCTAAAGATTAATATTATAAATACTTACGTAAACTTTAATAATATGAAGACTTTCATCCGAATCCTGTTTTTTGTTGTCTTTTTCCCTTTATGTGTACAAGGACAGTACCGTTCAGAAAGGCCTCTTGAGATGTCTTTTGAGCAGTCTGACTTTTATTTCAATCCTGCTTTTTTAAATCCACAAGGTGTTGAAAGTTTTAAAAATGCAGCAGTTCTTACTTCTGAGGACCCTCTTAATGGTTTGCAAAGAAATTCGGCAAATTTAGTGCAATTTGACCAGGATACGCTTCCTTCCAATTATTTTTATATTGACTTTAGAAACAATCGGAAAATTGTAAAAGAAGAATATCCGGGATATTACAGATATGATTACTCTATTATGCCCCGCAGATGGGGGTATTATCACACTACAAGCCGGGGGGAATTAACACCTCTGATTAGTGTTGCCTATCTCACCAGGCTTCCTGTTTTTAATAATTCGTTAACATTTGGGGCCACCTATCAGTTAATAAACCAGGCGGAAAAATATTATGCAATTCCTGCTGATATTTATAAAAATCGTGCAGGGAACGATCTTTTGGGGGTTGCATATGAAGGAACGGAAGATTATGATATAGAAGACAGGTATTCTGCCTCTGATAATATGTATCATGAAGGACATTCTATAAATATGTTCCTGGGATGGGAGATTAATAATTCTCTTAATTTAGGCTTAAAAGCGGGAAAATTTCTTTTCGACCGGGAAGGAAGTCTTGGTAGTGACAACTTATGGAATGACCGTAATGATTATTATTCGTATTGGAAAAAACATGAAAACAGGAAGCAAGAATATGACCACTGGGATTTCTCATTTGGCCTGACTTACTCTTTTAATAATAGTACCAGGTTGGGATTTAATGCAGGAATATTAACAGGTAACGTATTGCAAAACATGGAGAAAGAAGACGAGTCAGTATCACAAAGTGGAGAAGAAGGAAGTTCCCGATGGAGTGATTATCAAAGCTGGCATACCAGTGACCAGCGTTGGGATCATAAAGGAAATACATTCTATTCAGGACTGCAATGGGAACAAGAAATACGAGAAAACCTGGACTTTAGATTAATGTATAACTTTTACCGCTCTTCACAGGATCTGGGACTTAATTCCAATATTGAGAGCGAGTCGGAAAACGAATATTATAATGAATCGACTGACTATTCCTATGAAAGTGAGGGATATTCAAACATGCATGATTATCGTAAAGGCGATGGGGAGCGGATTGGTAATACACATAGCATTAAAACATCACTTAACTGGCAGGTAACAAATCAACACAATCTCAAAATTGGCATTTTAATGGGTTTGCGAAAGCAGTCGACTGAGACGTCGGAGGATACTGATGCTTTTTCAGAAACCTACAGGTATTATCATAGAATTTCGAATGGTGAAACTTACACAAATGAATTTTATTATAAAACCATTGAAGATAAAACTATTAACTGGGAATTTAATTCAAGATTGCGTTCTCTGCAGATTCCGGTAATTTACGAGTATGATATTAATGAAAGATTTGATTTACTGGTAGGGATAAACCGGAAAATGAACTTCTGGAAAATAGAAAACACAACGCTTGTGCTATATGATTACAGGGAAAAAGAAGAAAATGGAGAAACTGTTATCGAAACGATGACAGGTGAACGTATCAGTGAACCGGATGAGCACATCAGCATGACCAATACAAAATTTCTCTTTGGAATTACATTTTCACCCGCTCAAAGTTTTAGTGTACAGTTTTTAGCTTCACCCGGCATTGAAGACCATTCGCTTGTCAATGAAAAGATTGTAGGAACGCAATATTGGTTGAATGTCAAATTCAGACTCTAGTAAAAGGAAGAAATTATCCAAACAATCCAAAAATAGGAATTATGTGTAATCCTTGATAAAAGAGAAAGGGGCTGAGAAATTTTTCTGAAATATTTTAAAAGCTGTACAAAAAAATCTTGAGAATTCGGATCTGCTCTTCACACTACAGCGAGGCCTGATTTTCACCTTTTTTATCCGGCATCTGCCCATAACTGTTAAAAAAAAGGGTTGGCAATTTA
>CAYFRV010000423.1:0-2385 GCA_964345495.1 uncultured Bacteroidales bacterium
GCGAAGGTACTAAAAAAACTCAATATATATGTAAATCCGGAGCGTGGATTAAAACTCTAATTTATAATAACTGCCATGTAGTAATTTTAATTTTTATTTGGAATATTTTTTATTTATAAAACGGAGCAATTTCCTGATCGAATTTAAGTTTATTATAAACAATATTATAATTTTTTGTGTTTCAATTATTAAGATGTATTACATTGTTTTACAAACAAAAACGGTGAAACAATTATAAAATCTGACACGTAGGAGATAATTATGGTTTTCATTGTGAAAGTAAATCGTTGTTTCCTTTTCCAAAATTATAGGGAAGTTTTATAAATTGGAAATATGAGTAAAAGTTATAATCGCTTTTTATAGTTACCTCGAAATCTTGAATGTAAGCGCTTAATTATGGCCCAGCAATACAAAAACGAAAAATTAACTTCCGGTTCCCGGGATTTGCAATCTGATTTAATGAAGGCAAAGAAGAAGCAGAATGAGCTTGAACGTATAATAGCCGAAAAAGATTTTCAACTACAAGAGAGAAACAAAGAGCTGGATTGTATTTACCAGATTACCCGCTTGATCAACGATCCTCATAATTCCACAGAATATGTATTAGATAAGGCAATCAACATTCTTACGGCTTCATATTTGTACCCGGAGATTACTTGTGGAAGGATTTTGTGTGGAGATAAAGAATTTAAGACCGATAATTTTAAAGAAACCGAATGGAACCAGAAACAACAAGTAGATTTACCGAAAAGAGAGGAAAAACTTACCATTGAAATTTATTACCTAAAAGAACTTCCATGCCAGGATAACGGACCTTTTTTAAACGAAGAGGAAAATTTACTGGAAACGGTGACAATAGAGCTGGCAACTTATCTGAAAAGAACACGGGCCGAAGAAGAAACAACTCAAAACGCACAGCAACTCCATTCTATTTTTAATTCTTTACAGGATCCTGTTTTTATTCTTGATTATAATGGTAATTTTTTGGAAATTAACAACATGGCCTGTGAAAAGCTGGAGTATAGCAAAGAAGAGTTGTTGAAAATGACGCCGATGGATATTGATGAACCGGAGTATGCCAAAAAAGCGCCGGAAATTTTCAAAGTGATAGAAAAGGAAGGTTACTTCAAAGGTGAGACGGTTCATGTGACAAAAACCGGGCAAAAAATTCCCATGGAAATCAATTCAAGTGAAATTGTTTATAGATCAAAGCCTGCTATACTTACAATTGCAAGAGATATTACAGAAAGAAAACAATATGAGGAAAATTTGCTGGTTGAAAAGGAAAAAGCAGAAGAAAGTACACGATTGAAGTCTGCTTTCCTTGCAAATCTTTCTCATGAAATTAGAACTCCCTTAAATGCAATCCTTGGCTTCTCAGATCTGATGAATCATGAAAATCTTGGTGAGGATAAAAAGAAAGAGTTTATCGGAATGGTAAAAGACAGCGGTCAAAAATTGCTGTCTCTTATGGATGATATTCTGGACATGTCATTCATTGAATCAAACCAGGTTCAGTTAGAAGAAAAGAGTTTCGCCCTGAATAGCCTGATAGACGATTTAATTACGGACATTACCCTTAAAATTGAAAACTCCGGGAAAAGTATTGCCTGCAAACCTTATAAGCCAATTGCTGACGGAAATGATGTTATTGTTTCAGATTATGAAAAGATTAAGCAGATATATTCCATTCTACTTGATAATGCCTTCAAATTTACAAATAAAGGGGGTATTGAGGTAGGTTATAAAGAGGATCAATCCGGAACTGTTGATTTTTTTGTAAGTGATACCGGAGTTGGAATCCCTCATGATTCGAAAGAGTTGGTTTTTGAGAGATTCAGGCAATTGGACCAGAGTATTACAAGAAAATACGAAGGGTTGGGCTTAGGCCTTTCAATTGCTTCGGGACTTGTTAAGCAAATGGGAGGTTCAATAGATTTTAATTCCGAAGTGCATAAAGGAACTACATTTACCTTTACAATTCCTGTGAAATTTGATAAACAGGAAATTAATAAAAAAAGCCAGGTTGTTTCGGAGAATGATTTCACCGGCAAAACAATCCTTGTGGCAGAAGATGATATGATGAACTTCCTTTTGGTAAAAGAATTCCTTCTCGGGACGAATGCAGATATTCAGCATGCTGAAAATGGAATGAAAGCTGTCGATCTTTGTAAAGAACTGGATAAAGTTGATTTAGTGATAATGGATATAAAAATGCCTGTTTTGGATGGCGTTGAAGCATTGAACAGAATTAAAAAGCTGAATCCCAAAATTCCGATAATTGCGTTTACTGCTCACGCTTATGAAAAAGATAAGGAGAAGTTGTTGAAGAAAGGATTTGATGAATACATATCTAAACCCGTAAAACAACAAGAATTGCTTGAG
>CAYFRV010000424.1:0-2381 GCA_964345495.1 uncultured Bacteroidales bacterium
TTGTTGTTTTTGTTGATTCCGTCCCATGTTATAGTTCCCTGTGTTCCCAGCATTTTGTTGTTTGCCAGGTTCTTTTCTAATCTGCCGCGGGAGTCGAAAATTTTGATGTTTGCTACATGACCGGGTTCTTTGAAGCTGTAATGGATGTTTAGCAGGTCATCCCTGCCATCGTTATCGGGTGAAAATACTTCCGGTTCAATTTTAAAGTTCATGTTTGATTCTATCTTCTTTGAAAATTGGGAGTTTTTATAGGTTGGGGTGGCAAATCCGGATGATTCTGCTGCTGAGTGCCATGATGATTTTTCTTTTGATGGCCTGTCGTAATGAATACGTTCCAGCGAAACACCTTTCGTTTCATTCAGCATAGGGAAGTGCATTTCTTCAGTGTAACTCATTTTGTCTATAATAGTTGAGGCTTTGTTCATCAGGAAAACTGTTCCGCTGCTGTTTTTGTATGCCGGAAACTTTTCTGTTTTTATAAGGAATTCCGGGTGTTTCACATAATAGTCGCGGATTAGCGAAGAAGTGCCTTCGGTGATGACAAAATGGGTTTCCGGGAAAATTAGATATTCCTGATTTTCCAGGCAGGAGATATCGGAATAATCGTTGCCGGAGCCAATGCATAATTTTGTTAAGTCCAGTGTTTTATTTGTGTTATTGAATATTTCTACAAAATCGTGGCCACCGTCAAACGGGTTGAAAAGAATTTCGTTGATTACCAGGTCGCCTTCTTCTATAGGCCGGGGAACTTCAAATTCCACGGATTGCTTTGTATCTGTAACATTACCTGCGCAATCTTTGATGGTATCTGTAACGTTTATTTTGTAACGAATATTTGGTTGAAATTTTTCTGCAAAATGAAGTGTTACTGACTTATAATCAGGTGGATTTGGTAAGACATAAACAGGGTGTCCGATTGTTTCAGCAGTGTATTTTTCCTTGTTCAGGAGTGAAGTCTTGTCAAGCGTTTCGTTGAAATGGAGTTTGACAGAGACAGAGTCTTGATACGATGCACGTAGTAAAAAGGGATCTTGTTCATCCCGGTTGTTTCCATAAATTGAATTAAGCGTACCGGGCGTTCCCCCATTTTTATTTTCAGATGCCGACCAGTTGTTTTTTTCACCGCAGGGATTTTTCGGATCTATCTGTTCCAGCGACCAACCGCCCGAGCGTTTGTATTCATTTGGATACCATGATTCATCGAATGATATGTACGAAATGATTTCATTTTTATCTGTTTCCAGAATGACAAATGTGCCGCTCTGACTTATGGCTGGCATTCCGTCGAATGCATAAGTTTGTCCGTAATGTTCGAATGCCTGCTGGTCTTCTTTATCGCATAAAATTAAGTATGAGTCAGCTTTCAGGGTGATTTTTCCGATTTTGCGGGTTGACCTGCCTGCTGTAAATGACCAGTTGTTCAACGAGATACTATAAGGAGATGCATTGTAAAGTTCGACATACTCAGCATCTGGCAGGTTTACCGGAGGGTCCGGGTCGGCCATGATTTCGTTGATTTGAATTTCATTGGCCTGAGGAGGGTGATAGACAAAGCTTTGTTTTAACGGAGATGAATTGCCGCATAAATCGGATATGCCACTCATCTGAATTTCATATTGTTTGTCGATTTCGAACGATTTGGCAAAGAATAAATCTACCTTATCATTATACGGCTCGTTGAAGCTAATCGAGTAGGGGGTGCCGATATCCGCAGAAATTAAGAAGTTTTCAGGTTTTAAGTCTGATGCATCAATTGTTTCAGAAAAATCAACAGTGATTTGCTGATTATGTTTTAGCTCAAAAAAAGTTATCTGTGGAGCTGTTGTGTCGATGTTTGAACCGAATACGGAATTCTTTTCTCCCGGAGTTCCACCGATGGCAGCTTCTGATGCCCGCCAGTTGTTTATGCCGCTGCAATTGTTGGCAGGATCGATTTTTTCCAGCGAATAGCCGCCATTTTCTTTTTCAGCGTTTTGGTACCATTGATCCGTGTATGCTACTGTATTGATTATTTTTCCTGAAGTATCTTTGATAGTTATTTCTGCACTGCTGTTAATTAAGTTTGGAAAGGCAGAAAAACCAATTGCTTTCCCATAAGTCCTCATCGATTCTACAACTTCGTCATCACAAAGAATAAGGAAGCTTTGTGGAGAAATTTTTGTTTCAGGAAAAGATTTTGCTGAAGCGTTGACATGTAAAGACCAATTTGTTAATTCTATTTCCTCAGAAGTAATATTGTATAATTCGATGTATTCTTCTTCCGGCAAAGCTACCGGAGGGTAGGGGTCTGCCATTATCTCATTTATGACGATGTCATTTGCTTTGGCGACAACCCATGTGAAATTATGAGATGAATTTTTCATTTCGTCACCATTTGTGTC
>CAYFRV010000425.1:0-2376 GCA_964345495.1 uncultured Bacteroidales bacterium
GGAGCTACCCGGAATCGAACCAGGGACACACGGATTTTCAGTCCGTTGCTCTACCTACTGAGCTATAGCTCCGTTTGGTTAAGCGTTTGCAAAACTAAACAAAAAATTTCTTTTGCAAAATAATTTAACACAATTTTTCTCTTTTTATTTTAGTTTTTAACAATAACCCTGAATCTGCAATTGACTTTTTAGAAAACCAATGGAAAACAGGGGAGTTTAGGAATTAGTTATTATTGACGACATTCACCATTGAAACATACTATAATTGAGTAGGTATTTTTGTTACTTTTTCTATTTTTGCAAATACTCAGTAAGACACTTAAATTATGAATTATCATACTTATACACTTTCCAATGGACTTAGAATTATTCATCTCCCAACAGACAACGAAGTTGCACATTGCGGCTTGTTTATCAATGTGGGGTCAAGGGATGAACTTCCGCATGAAAAGGGAATTGCACACTTTGTTGAGCACCTGATGTTTAAAGGAACCAAAAAACGAAAAGCTTTTCATATATTAAGCAGAATGGATGACTCTGGAGGTGATATCAATGCATACACAAGCAAGGAAGAAACGTGCATTCACTCTTCTTTTCTGAAGAACGATTATGAAAGGTCTCTTGAACTGATGTCTGACATAGTCTTCCATTCAATTTTTCCCGGCAAAGAGATCAACAAGGAAAAAGACGTTATTATTGATGAAATCAATTCCTACAAAGACACACCTTCTGAGCTAATATTCGATGATTTTGAAGAAATGGTTTTTAGCGAACAATCGCTTGGTTCAAACATCCTGGGAGATCCAAAGCTTCTGAAAAAGTTTACTAAAGCGGATATAGAACAATTTGTAAACCGTAATTATCTTCCGGAAAAGATGGTAATTAGTTCAATAGGGAACATTTCTTTCCAAAAACTGATCAATTTTGTTGAAAAATATTTCGGACAGGCTCAATCCGGTCCCGAAAATAAAAAAAGAGAGCAACCAGAAGATTATCAACCCAAAAAATTAACTGTTCAAAAAAACACAAATCAAACTCATTCAATTATTGGCAATATATCTTATGGAATGCATCATTCAAGGCGAATTCCTATGGCCTTGCTGGAAAATATTATCGCAGGGCCGGGAATGAACAATCGCCTTAATATGTCACTGAGAGAGAAATTGGGATATGTTTATCATGTTGAATCAAACTATACGGCGTTTTCCGACATTGGCCTTTTTTTAGTTTACTTCGCCACTGATCCTGAAAAGAAAGAAAAATCGCTGGAACATATTTATAAGGAATTCACGAAACTAAGAAATCAAAAGCTTGGGAAAATTCAACTCAGTAAGGCCAAAAAACAGTTGTTCGGACAAATAGCAATTAGTGCAGAAAATAAAGCTTCATTGATGCTGTCAATCGGTAAAAGTTTTTTATTCACAGGCAAGGCAGATACTTTAGAAGAGATTCACAGGAAGATTGAAAATGTTACTTCAGAGGACATTCTTTTTGTTGCTAATGATGTACTGAAGCCAGAAAAATTATCAATTTTAACTTATGAGTGATATATCCGGTCAGACCTCTTTTTTAATGGATGAATACATACGTAATTTTTCTGATGAAGAAGATCCGGTGTTGTATGAACTTTTTAGAGAAACCAACAAAAAAGTGCTGCAACCCCGAATGATTTCCGGACACATACAGGGTAAGATGCTGGAAATGTTAACCCGTATGATAAAGCCCGAAAAAATGCTGGAGATCGGAACCTATACAGGATATGCTACTATTTGTATCGCAAGAGCTTTAAACCATAATGCAATACTACACACCATTGAAATCAATGATGAACTTGAAGAATTTATAAGGCACTATCTGGAGAAAGCCGGAGTTCAGGAGAAAATTCACCTTCACATAGGAAAAGCACAGGAAATCATTCCAAAACTTGATCAGAAATTCGACTGTATATTTATCGACGGAGATAAACGCGAATATCCCGAGTATCTGCAATTTTGTAAAAAATACCTGAATAATGGCGGTTTCATTATAGCAGACAATGTCTTATGGAATGGTAAAGTTTTAGAAGAAAAACAAAAAACAGATAAACACACACAGGGAATACAAGCGTTTAATCAGCAGGTTAAAAGTGATCCGGAATTATTTCAGGTGATTTTTCCGATAAGAGATGGTCTCATGATTATACAAAAAGATTCTGATAAATAGCGATCAAAGAATCCGTTCAAAACATTATTATACAATAATCGATACCATACCTCGACACATTCAGAAGCAGAAGATAATTTCAAAAACCCTGGCCACTCTACTATCTACTAAATACTTTCTACCCGACAATTAACTGATGGTAATTTTAAAATTTACCTCTACTTCTGAAAACAC
>CAYFRV010000426.1:0-2375 GCA_964345495.1 uncultured Bacteroidales bacterium
TTTTCTGTTGCGGCAAAATAGGCTTGCGTAGCAACTACAATCAACGCTATCAGGAAAGTAATCACTGTGCCTGCCACGAAATACCATACGGAAATTTCGATGTGAAAAGCAAAGTTGGCCAGCCATTCTGTTATGAAATAAAAAGCCAGTGGCCATGCAATAATATTGGCTAAAAGCACCCATTTGTTGATATCTTTGATCAATTTATAAACTACACCGCCTACCGTAGCACCCATTGCCTTCCTTATTCCGATTTCTTTCCGGCGTTTGATAACCACAAATGAAGTCAACGCATATAACCCCATTAATGAAATGATAATGGCAATTACAGCGCTATATATGCTGGCCTTATTCATCCGCTCTTCCTGTTCATACATGGCATCGAAGTAATCGTCGAGAAATTGATATTCAAAGATGTATTCACTGTCAATATTTACCAGCTTGCCCTTAATCGTATTTAAAGCTTCATTAAGATTATCAGTAGATATTTTTACAAGTATATAATTAAACCAATCACTCCTTTTCGAATGCACTACAGGAGCAATTTCTTCCCTGATATTTTCAACATGATAATTTTCCATCACTCCAATGATCCGGCCTTCTGACTGATTGTGATAAACACGCTTTCCGACAGGGTTTTTAAGTCCCAGCATCTCCACTGCCCGTTCATTTAAAACGTAGGCGTTTGTATCTGCCGTAAACTCTTCAGAGAAATATCGCCCTTCCTTTATTATTAGCCCCAATGTTTTTTCATAATTGTTTCTTACAATGTTGTCTTTCGCTATTACACCTTTCTCATCTAAACTTGTTCTTATCGAATTATTCATTGATGCCTGTCCGGGATAGCCGGTAGCAGCAGTTACATGTTTAACCTCCGGAATTGAAGACAGTTCGTTCCTTATTAAATTATAATCTTCTTCCATCGCCTCTGTTAATCCTTCAACCACCAAAACCTGTTCCTCATCAAAACCCAGATCCTTGTTCTTTGCATATTGAATCTGGCTATAAACCATCATTAGACCGATAATAAGAAAAGTGGCAATGGTAAACTGAACAACAACAAGCATTACACGCAATAAAGAGTTGCCTTTGCCCATATTATTATAAGATTTCAAAATTAAAGCAGGCCTGAATGAAGATAGGAAAAAAGCCGGATATAATCCAGAGATAAAACCTACAAAAAGAGCAAGACCAAAGTAAAGGGTGATATTTAGCGGAGTATACAATTCATGTGTAAACTCACGGTTTACAAGATTTTCAAACCCACCGGAAAACAATTCCGCCACCCCTATTGCAAGGAAGAAGGAGATCAGCACAGTAATCAGGGATTCACCTATAAATTGAGTGATGAGGTCTTTTTTACGTGCACCACTGACTTTCCTGATTCCAACTTCTAAAGATCGTGTTTCAGCCCTGGAAGTTTCCAGGTTGATATAGTTAATCACAGCAATCAGTATAATAAAGAAAGCCAAAGCTATAAGAATGATAATTGTACTCATACTTCCCGGAGTAGACATATTGTATTGCAAATCCTCTGAATGCAGGTGTATATCGCCCAGATTTTGCAAACTATGATTAACAGTCAGTCCGTAATCTGCGAAATATTCATTTATTTTATTTTCTAAAAAGGTATTCAGCTTATTTATATTTGAAGATGTATTCATTCCCTCCTGAAACAGAAAATAGACATAAGAACTGATTCCACGGTTCTCAAAATAGCTGTCTACATTATTTAAATTCGACATTGGAACCAAAACATCAATATTGAGGTGCGTGTTGGCCGGGAGTTCCTCTAAAACACCCGTAACCTCAAGATTACTGCCTCGCCATAGAAGCGTTTTTCCCAAAGGGTCTTCCCGGTTAAAAATTGTATTTGCCAATTTCTCAGATAAAATAATTCCGCCGGGAGCAAAGGCAGATTGTTTATTTCCGTGTTTCAAATCCAGGTCAAAAAACTGAAAAAAGGTGGAATCCGTATAAAAAACATAATCATTCTTATATACTTCACTTTGATACTTAACTTCACCGGGTCTTGGATCTATACGCAATACAGCTTCTACCTCAGGAATCTCCTCATCTGCCCAATTGTAGGCCAATCCTGTTGACATAGGCGCTTTGAGCGTTTTCCTCTCGGAGACACTTATGTTGGAAACTGAACGGTAAATCCGGTCTTTCTTCGAATTAAAATCTTCATAGCTCAGCTCGTAGCGTATAAAAGATAACAACAAAATAGTTACCGCCAATCCAACAGTTAAGCCCAGGATATTGATCAATGAATAGAACTTGTGTCTTGATAAATTGCGCAATGCCGTATGAATATAATTTTTCAGCATAATTTTATTTTTTTCAGAACAATAAACAATCATTATACCATT
>CAYFRV010000427.1:0-2375 GCA_964345495.1 uncultured Bacteroidales bacterium
CCGGTTGTTGTTTGTCCAGCACTTCTTTAATGTCTTTTAGCTGCAGCCTGTGCCCTTTTTCTCTCCACCAGTTTGGAATAATTTCTTCTTTAGTAATGATCAGGTCCTTTTTATATGTCTCCCCGTCAATTACCATTTTCCCAAAAGTGTACTCTTCAATCATATAACTCGCTTATTTGTTTAACCACTCAAATTACGAAAAATCAATGAATTTTTCAAGCATTAAATGAAAAAATACGTGCGACCTATAACATACTTTATCTTTCTATTGATACGCTCACGGCTCGCATCTTTCCTCCCATAGGCGGGTTGATTTTGGAGACTTTTATCCATGTGTGATCGATATTGGCAAATTGATCGTATAAAGCATCCAGAATTCGCCGGGCGATGTTCTCCAACAAATGCGATTTTTTCTTCATTTCCTTTTCAGTAAGTTGATATACTGCCTGGTAATTGAGGGTATCCTCAAGGCTATCACTTTTTGATGCCTTTTCCATATTGGTTTCAATCACCATATTCACTAAAAATTGGTTGCCTACAATTTGTTCTTCTTTAAAATGCCCGTGGTAGGCATAAAATTCCATGTCTTCAAGATAAATTTTTCCCATAACAAATTTTAGTTAAAGTTTTCTGCGATTGTAAATGTTTTATTGGATAAAAACAAATAATTTTGTTAATTCGAATACGGTAATTTATTATAAATTTAAAATTTCCATGACAGCTAACAACGAAAATAACGAAGAGAGCACCCGTAAATCAAAGAATTTTATTGAACAGATCATCGAGGAAGACCTGGAAAACAATAAAAACAACGGAAGAATTCATACGCGTTTTCCACCCGAGCCCAATGGATTTTTGCACATTGGCCATGCAAAGTCGATATGCCTGAATTTTGGTGTTGCAGAGCAGTACGGCGGAAAAACAAATTTACGTTTTGATGATACCAATCCTTTAAAGGAAGAACAAAGATATATTGATTCCATAAAAGAAGATGTACACTGGCTTGGTTTCGACTGGGAAGACCGCGAATATTATGCATCTGACTATTTTGAGCAGTTGTATGAATTTGCAGTGAAGCTGATTAAACAAGGGGATGCTTACGTTTGCGAAATGACTCCGGAGGAGATAAGAGAATCGCGCAAGACACCCACGGAACCAGGTGTAGAAAGTCCGTATCGTGACAGACCCATTGAAGAAAACCTTGATCTGTTCAGGCGAATGCGCGAAGGAGAATTCCCCGAAGGCAGTTATCAACTGCGGGCAAAAATTGATATGAATTCGCCCAATATGCATCTTCGCGATCCGATCATGTATCGTATTTTACACCAGGCTCACCCGCGAACGGGGAACAAATGGTGCATTTATCCCATGTATGATTTTGCGCATGGACAGTCGGATTTTATTGAAGGTATTACTCACAGTTTATGTACACTGGAGTTTGAAGTTCACCGGCCTCTGTACGACTGGTTCCTGGATCGCATTGTAGAGGAAGGACAGGAACGCCCTCAACAGATTGAATTTGCAAGGCTGAACCTGAGTTATACAGTGGTAAGCAAGCGGAAACTGCTGGAACTAGTTCAGGAAGGCTATGTAGACAGTTGGGACGATCCGCGTATGCCAACCATTTCTGCGTTTCGAAGAAGGGGATATACGCCGGAGTCGATTCGGTTATTCTCCGATAAAGTCGGAATTGCAAAGCGCGACAATGTGATAGAAGTGGCATTATTGGAAAACACAATACGGGAAGACCTGAACAAACGTGCCCAGCGAGTTATGGGCGTGCTAAATCCGGTGAAAGTTGTTATCACGAATTATCCTGAAGGCGAGGAGGAAGAACTTGAAGCAGTGAATAACCCAGAAGATGAAAGCATGGGAGTACGCCAGGTGCCTTTCTCTCGTGAAATATACATCGAAAAAGACGATTTCATGGAAGAACCGCCGAAAAAGTTTTTCAGGCTGGCACCGGGAAGAGAAGTTCGTTTACGCTATGCCTATTTCATTACATGCACGGATGTGATCAAAGATGAAAATGGCGAGGTTACCGAAATTCACTGCACCTATGATCCCGAATCGAAAGGTGGAAAATCTCCGGACGGAAGAAAAGTTAAAGGTACACTCCACTGGGTTTCTGCCAAACATGCAGTCCCTGTCGAGGTCCGGCAATACGACAGGCTATTTATGTCGCCTGAGCCGTCTAAGATAAAAGAAGAGGGCAAAGATTTCAAATCCAATCTGAATCCCGACTCGTTACATATTATTGAGAATGCCATGCTGGAACCTTATATTAAAGATGCCAGACCAGAAGATAAATTCCAGTTTGAGCGAAAAGGCTATTTTTGTGTAGACCGCTACTGCAACCCCGGAGAGAAGCTGGT
>CAYFRV010000428.1:0-2374 GCA_964345495.1 uncultured Bacteroidales bacterium
TGGAACACGGGTGATTGTGATGGTTAATTTTTCTTCCAGATGATAGAATTGTTTAATATTAGCTGTGTGTTTAATATTGTTGCCCTTTTTGGTGATGAAATCATTCTTAAGCAATTTTTCTTTCCTGCTAAGCAGATTTTCAACATATTCGCTGTCGGTGTATAGTTTAACCGGCGTGTTATATCCGTAGTGTTCGATAATATATTCCAGGCTTTGAATAACAGCCTGAAGCTCCATCTTGTGTTGAGAAGATTGTTCTGAGGTACCCGAAAGCATCTTTTCATTCTCGTTAAAAACAATTAGAGCTGCCCATGCACCAAAGGCTATTTGTGGTTCATAGCTTCCATCTGTAAAAACTTCAATGTAACTTGCTTCTTCCAATAGATATTTTTTTATTTTTAGAAATACAAAATAAACAATTTTATTTAGATGATTTTAGCTTTAAACAGCATTTTGCCACCGTTGCTGAATATTTCCTTTGAATTTGAGTACTATCCTTTGCTGATAGTTACGTTTTTGGCTTTAATGATCCCGATTGTGCTGTCTTTACTGAAACTGTCCCGTGTTCCTACAGTCATTGTTGAAATCATTGTTGGCTATCTTATAGGAAAATTTGTTATTGCCCATTTCCCTGATTCCCATATTCAGTCTCTTGACTTTCTTGCGCTTTCCGGATTTATGTTTTTAATGTTTTTAGGAGGTCTGGAAATTGATGTCAATCAGATTATATTATCATTTCCCAAAAGAAAACTGACTTATTCCCGTTTCCTGAAAAATCCGTTTCTGGTTGGATTAGCTTTCTTTGTGACCTCTTTAGCGCTTTCCTACGCCGGCACTTTGCTTTTGTCGAACGTTATTGATATAAAAAATACCTGGTATTTTGCACTTATCATGGTGACAACTTCTGTGGGGATTATTCTTCCGGTACTTAAGAGCCAGAATGAACAAAACAGCCGTTTCGGACAGATGGTTATAACCGCGGCTGCATTAGCTGATATTTTGAGTATCATTCTGTTTTCATTCACTGCATTTATTCTGAAAAAAGGCTTTAAGCCTGAATTACTAATGATTTTAGGTTTATTTTTCGTGTTTTATTTGTTTTATTTATTTGGAAACCGGCTTTCCCGGAAAACATTTTTTAAAAAACTTAATTATCAGCTTTCTCATGCGGCTTCACAAATTCAGATCAGGGGAACGATCTTCATTATATTACTTTTTGTTGTCCTTGCTCAGTTCATCGGGAAAGAAATTATGTTGCTCGGGGCATTTCTGGCCGGACTGCTTTTGAGTTTATACCTCAATAAAGAACGCTCTGTTTTGCTTTTAAAAATGGATGGAATGGGATATGGCTTTTTTATCCCAATCTTTTTCATCATGGTTGGCGTCCATTTTGATGAAACTGCATTAGCCCACATGGGTGATTCTCCGTGGATGTTTCTTATTGCTCTTTTCCTGGTGCTTTATGCGATTAAAATTGTTCCCGGTTTTTTCTGGAGCCGCATTTTCGGAGTGCGTAAAGCTTTGGCCGGCAGCGTGCTTATGGCTTCACGATTGAGCTTAATAATCGCAGCATCAAAAATCGGTCTTGATTTTGGTATAATCAGTCCGGGAATTAATGCTGCCTTTGTACTGATGGCGGTTGTCACTTGCCTTATTTCTCCGTTAGCCTATAATTTTCTGACTCCAAAGGAAGCACTGAAAGGTGAAAAGACAGTCATTGTCGGAGGAAGTAGCTCCAGTGTGTTGTTGGCCAGAAGATTGGCGATGCATGGGCACAATTCGGTAATTATCGAAAACGATAAAAACCGATATCTGGAAATGCTTTCGAAAGGCTTGAATGCATACCTTGCAAATGGTATGGAAAGCAGCGCTTACAACAGAATTAAACTCCAGCCAACAAATTACGTGGTGGTTTCCACGGAGTCCGAAGTCAAAAATACTAATATTTGTAAGATGCTCAAAGAGGAGTTTCAACATCCGAAGATTATCAGTAAGTCATCTAACATACTTATTGAGCAGAAGCTGAAAAATTTAAAGGTAGAATATGTTGATATGACACGGCTGGTTGCGACAACATTTGAAAACCTTATTATCAGGCCTACAACTTACCACGCCTTGGTAGAAACATTTGAGAATTACCAGGTTGAAGACATTAAAATCACCGATAAAAATATCAGTGGCACTCAGATTAAAGAGATTCCGTTACATGTAGATGGCGAACTTATTCTTTTGAGGCGAGGTCAAAAAGTAGAAATTCCCCACGGAGATACATACCTGCAACAGGAAGATATTGTAACAGTAATGGGAACCGAAACCGCTCTCCAGGATTATAGAAAGAAGTTTAGAAGGTAGATATTACCGATGAAAGGGTGGA
>CAYFRV010000429.1:0-2372 GCA_964345495.1 uncultured Bacteroidales bacterium
GCCTACTTCTTCTACCACTACTATTTTTGGCGATCCGGTTACTATTACAGTGAATCCATTACCTCTAAATTACACCCTGAGTGGTGGAGCAAATATTTGTTCCAATGATAGCACAGAATTACAGCTTGACGGCTCTGAATCAGGTATTGATTATGAAGTATACCGGGATGATGGGTCCATTCAATTGATAGATGTAATTTCAGGCACAGGGAATCCTCTAAGTCTTGGATATTATCAAACGGCCGGGGATTATACGGTTACAGCAGTTAATCCAACAACAGGATGTACAAGAGATATGAATGGTGCAGATGGTTTCGAGACAATATCAGTGACTCAGGCCCCGGATCCGGAACCTACTGCTGCTATAGGATCTGTCTGCTTTGATAATGGAGCAACAGTGGACACCCTTGATGCCAACGATGTTGAAGGAGTTGGTGATTCTTTCACCTGGTCGCCTGATTCTTCTTTGACCTTGAATATTGAAGGCGATACCGCTTATTACCAGCCAGATTGGAATCCAAAAAGTGTTTCTGTGGAAAGATGGTTTAAAGTAACGGTAACAGAACCTATTGAAGGATGCCAGGCAGTAGATAGTGTGAATGTAGAATTATACCGCAAACCCGAAACCGGAAACCAATACTATGTTCCAAACGAATTTGACCAGGATTGATAAAACATAATTTCTATATTTTTTATGGTAGCGATCCAGCCCTTTCAGGTTTTGGAAACCTGAAAGGGCTTTTGCCGTTTAGCAGTCCAAAAAAGCGGAATTGCAAATTCCGCTTAACGTGGGCCTCACGATCAACGACTGCCTGTGCAGCCTGCAAGCGTTCCCATGTTGTTTTCAGATTGAAATTTGAATGCAAAGCGGTATCCACGAGGCTGTTTAATTTCTGATCTTCAAAAGCAGTCCACCAACGATTTGGTGCATAATCCTGACCCGAGGCAGAAAAAACCGCTGTTGTATATACACCAATACTAACAGGCTGAGTTTTAGGCGAGCAACCAATCAATACAATAAGAATAAATAATGCTAATAACAGGGAAGCAGAGTAGGCAATGTTTTTAAAGTAATCGAAAATACCACGGATATAATTTTTTTCAGCATAAAATTAATCCGGTCTATTTGCCGGTTTGATTGGTAAAAATAAGTTTTGGTGTATTTGCTTCATAGATTTTGTTTGGTTAAAGGGAATTATGTTGTTATATCGATTTTTAACTAACTTTAAAATGCACGCGCTCCTGCTCTCTCTAAAATATTTATCAATTTATCAATTGCAACTGATTTTTACAATTTGAAATAAAAATATGTATGAAATTTGTATTATGAAAACTCAATTCACATAAAACTGAAAATCAGTTTATACATCAATACGATCAATCTGGTCCCTGATAATTTCAGCGCTTCTACCCAGGGCTTTTGTTTCCTGTTCATCCAGACCGAAAGGAAGTGCTGAAATGACTCCTTGGCTGCCAAGTAAATGTGGCAAAGAAATTGTTGTATTTTGCACTCCTGGTATTTCTTTTACGGGTGTACAAATAGTTATAAAAGCCCGCTGGTTATTTTGAATAATTTTCAATATGCTTGCAATCGCTCCTCCTATACCATAGTAGGTTGAACCTTTGCCTTCAATGATATTATAAGCAGCATAACGAACGCTTCTGTCAATAGCATCTTTTTCTGATTCATCAAATTGAATTTTACGTATCTGGGCAAATTCATCCAAAGGAAGTCCCCCGATATCGATAATAGACCATGTAAGTACCTCTGAGTCACCATGTTCTCCAATCACATAGCCATGAACATTTTGTGGATCAACCCCCATCTTTACCCCAAGCAATGATTTAAAACGGGCAGTGTCCAGGGCAGTTCCGGTTCCGATAACCTTTGAAGAAGGTACTCCGTATTCTTCAGCATACCGGGCTGCAAGATGTGTCATCGGATCTACAGGATTTGTAGCTATAAGAAGAATGGTATCAGGTGTCTGTTTCAACACATTACCAATTATGTCCTTTAATATCGATGCATTTGTCTTAATCAGGTCAAGTCTTGTCTGTCCTGGCTTTTGACTAACACCAGCGGTGATAACCACCACTTTGGCGCCAGCCAGATCGTCATACATCCCCGCATATATGTTGACTGGATGAACAAAAGGACTTGCATGCCTTATATCATCAGCTTCTGCTTTAGCACGATTATAATTTTTGTCAATTAAAACAATTTCATTAGCTGCATTTCTCATCATAGTGGAGAAAGCGGCTGTAGAACCAACCAACCCACTTCCAACAATTCCTATTTTCATAATATAACTCCTTATTAATTTTCATATTAAACTCTGTGTTTCTTATTTTGCTCGAATAAAGCCGATTTA
>CAYFRV010000430.1:0-2371 GCA_964345495.1 uncultured Bacteroidales bacterium
ATGTTTGTTGCAGTTTTGACAATTCCATCTTCTATAGCGGCAGGTAAAGTTATTCCTACCGGCCCTGAATAGTCAAAAAGATTAACGATCATTTTTATCTTGCCGGCAATAAACTCCGGTGTTGCGGGAATTTGTGTTTTAAAGCGCTTTCTTTCAGATTTAAGCTCTCCCGTATTAACATCAACGAGTGCCCCTTTGATTCCGGATCCACCTACATCAATGCCAAGGCGGATGTTGTCGTTTTTCTCTTTTTCCATTTGATAAAGTTTAAATATCTAAACTGGATAATTATAAATAGACTAAAATAAAAAAAATTTGCTCTCAGTCTATTTAAACCAAACCAAGATTAGCTAAATCCAGGATTTGTTCGGGCTTGACTAACTTTCCGTTGTCCTGGCAAACCCCATAAACTTTAGCTTTCACAATAAGTTTGTTATCAGGCAAACGAAATATTTTCTGATCAAAAACCAATTTTAAATGTCCTTCCCGGTAAATGTTCAAAGTCACTTTAAAGCGATCGTGACTTCTCAATGGGGCTTTGTAGTCAATTTCATTTCGCGTAACGAGCAGGTCCTTTCCTTCGGCATGAAGCCCGGCAAAATCTATATTTTTTGAGTATAGGTATTCATGCCTTGTATGTTCGAGGTAATGAAGGTAGTTTGCATTATTAACTACTCCCTGAAGATCAATTTCATAATCTCTTACTTTAAATTCCTGTTCATATACTGCTTTATTATTCATTATTCAATGTTTTAAGCGCTTTCTTCCTTTTGTACCGGATATGCCAGATCACCCTCTGTTTTGGATACTATCGTACTCACTGTAGAGTCTCCTGTGATATTTACTGCTGTTCTGATCATATCCAGCGGCCTGTCTATTCCGAGAATTAGCCCCAGACCGGCAGCAGGCAGACCTACACTTGACAAAACAATAACCAGCATAATAATACTACCACCCGGAACACCGGGAGTTCCTATAGAAGAAAGAGTCGCCGTCATGACAATCGTTACTTGTTGGGCCAGCGTAAGATCCAACCCAAACACCTGGGCAATGAAAACTGCTGCTATTGCCTGATAACATGAAGTTCCGTCCATATTAATCGTCACACCGATCGGAAGGACAAAATTCCCTACCGTTTTCGAAACTCCGAGATTCTCTGTTGTTCGTCTCAGAGTTACTGGTAAAGTAGCGGCACTGCTACTGGTTGTAAAAGCCAACATCTGGGCAGGGAAGATGGCTTTGAAAAAATCAGCATATTTAACACCAGCAAAAATCCAGATAAAGAACGGGTAAACCAGAAAAATAATCAAAAGCAATCCTAAAACTACGGTCGCCGCATAATTTCCTAACGCTACAAACAAATCCGCATCACCGGAAAACTCAACTACCAAAGCGGCGAGAAGAGCAAAAACCCCAAAAGGAGCAAACTTCATTATAAAATCAATGATTTTCAGAAGAATTTCGTTAAACCCATCAACGAAGCCTTTCACCGTTTTAATCTGCTCTCCGGGAACCACAACCATTGCTATTGCAAATAAAATAGCAAAAAATATCACCTGCAGCATATTCGAGTTATCCGAAGCAGCACCTATAATATTGTCGGGTACCATATCCACCAAAAATTGTAGTGGCGAATCCTCCTTTACTTTTTCAGCGGAAATTTCTTTCTCTTTTATGTCTACTTCATATCGCTCTTGTAATTCAGCCTGCCTTTCCTTTGGAAAAGTGCTGCCCGGGTTCAATGTATTTACCAGGCCAAGGCCAATTGTTGTGGCAATAAGGGTTGAAATCAGATAAATCGATATAGTTTTAATACCCATTCGGGATAACCTTGAAATATCAGTTAAATTAGAAATCCCTTTAACCAAGGAAAAGAAGATTAAGGGGACGGCAATGAGTTTCAATAAATCCAGAAAGATGGTTCCAAACGGCTTTATCCAGTCAATGGTAAACTCCTTCAAATCAGCATATACTGCAAAGATACCCCATAATACGCCAATCACCATTCCAAGGATAATCTTTAACCACAGGGGAAACTTTTTCTTCTTCATAGGCCGTAATTTAATTTGTTTTGAATACCAAAAATATAATAATCATTAGAATATTGACAAAGAAAAACGTTTAATTAGTTAAATTCTGAAAAAGAGGTAAAGATAATAATTACCCTCCGTTTTTTTTAAATAGTAAGCTGTTAGCTGTTGGTTTTTAGCACAAAGAAACAGTTTTTGTCAACCATATTTATGATAGGTCAGAACACCAACCCGAAACTCGAAACCCGAAACAATCGAATGACAACAGAGTGACCACTGAATAACAACTGAATGACAACCGAAAAATTAACAGTGGCAGCAGCAGGTGGAAGGAGTAAGTA
>CAYFRV010000431.1:0-2360 GCA_964345495.1 uncultured Bacteroidales bacterium
TCTTAAAGTATAATTAAATTGATTATATGAATACAACGATGAATAATGCCGTGATTGAGTTATGTAAAAATAAACATGCAGGTTCCATGGAAAAAAAATCATAAGTCTTATGTTGTTTGCACCTAATATAAAATTGACTAAATAATTACACCAATGATATCAACCATCAGAAATTTATATAGAAAGCCCTTACCTCCCTTTATCAATATCTTGGGATTTGCACTGGGGATCGCGTCGTTTATTGTTATTGTGATGTATGTGCGTTTTGAGTTAAGCTATGACGATTTTCACGATAAAAAAGACAGAATTGTCAAACTGAGCTCAGGAAAACGCTTTAATACAGTTGCTCCTCTGGCGGGTGTGTTGCGATCTGAATTACCCGAAGTAGAGCATGTGGTAAGAATAGGAAAGGATGCAGCGGGGTATTTTAGTCGGGAAATTCATACAAAAGCTGTTCAAAAGGGTCTGTTGAAAGCAAACAATATTCTCTATGCCGATTCTACCTTTTTTGATGTTTTTGCTTTCAAATTGCAGCACGGAGATATGGACAATGCCCTCAAAAAACCCAACTCCCTTGTATTATCTGAAAAACTTGCCCGGAAAATTTTTGCGGATCAAAATCCATTGGGCAAATCCCTTCCCTATACCAGCAAATTTCCCGAAAGAAAAATAACCTTCACCATCACGGGAATCATACAAAATGCACCCGATAATTCATCCATTCAATACGATGCCATTGCCTCGTATTCCACATTAAACCTAATCAAACCGAATGGCATCACCCCGGACAAAAACTGGAGGGATGGTTTGGGACATACCTACTTATTGCTCAAAAACAATATAAATTTAGAAACCTTTAATGAAAAGATCCAAAAATTTTTAGCCCATGTGGAAAAACAGGTTTACGGAATCGAACCTGACAGTGAAAGGGCCAAAGAAAGAGCTTACGAAATCGTTGAAATGGGTCAATTACACTTTTTTGATAACAACAGGCGACAGACATTGTATACGATTGTATTGATAGGCTTTTTTATATTGACCATTGCTGTAATTAATTTTATCAACCTTGCTACCGCAAGATCTTCACATAGAACCAAAGAAGTGTGCATCCGTAAAATATTTGGAGGGAAGAAAAAAAAGATCATCTGGTTGTTTATGCAGGAAGGAGTTGTTCTGGCCTACGCAGCTGCTTGTTTGGCATTGATTCTCATTCATTTTATTGCTCCAACTATAAATAACATTTTTGATCGTGACTTCCTTGTTGTTCCTCCCCTTACTTTCACCAACCTGACCCTTATCTTATTTTTCCCGCTGCTTCTGGGATTACTCTCGGGGATTTATCCGGCAATCCAGCTTTCCAATTCACAACCGATCAGATTGGTCAATGACGACATTTCAAAGGGAAGGAAAGGAAAAATCCTGCGTCAATCTTTGATAACCGTACAATTTGCTATTTCCATCCTGCTTATATGCTGTACTCTGTTTATTATTAAGCAAATAGATTATATTAATAACAAGAAAATCGGATTTGAGAAACAGAATATGATCCATATTGGCCTCAACAGTCAAATTGGGCAAAAATTAAAGATATTCAAACAAAAATTAAAAGAAAGTCCCCATATTCTGGAAGTATCTGCCTCGCAAAATGAACTGGGCCAGATCAACGTGACCCTTACCCGCGAAGTAAAAGGGGAAGATAAGTATTTTCAGGTATTGCCAGCAGACCCTGACTTCATTGATGCATACGGACTGGAAATCATTCAGGGAAGAAATTTTTCGTGGGACAGAGAAGCTGATGCATTCAAAACTTTAATAATCAACGAAACAGCTTTAAAATCTTTTGGGAAGGATTCCATTTTTGATACAAAAATCCATATATTCGACAGAAAAGCCAGAATAATAGGAGTAGTAAAAGATTTTCACTATGAGTCGTTTCATAAACCCATTGAGCCCCTGGCCTTGTATTACTTCCCCTGGTCTTATGGCGCTCTTAACATCCAAATCAATGGAAACAACAAGCAAGCAGCTCTTGTAAAGATTGAAAAGGTATGGAACGAACTGTCACCAGGTTTTCCATTTGAATACCACTTTTTAGACGAAACTTACGAGAATCTATACAGCTCTGAAAATAAAACCAGAAAAATTGTATTACTATTTTCAATTATTGCCATATGCATCTCATGTCTGGGCTTATTTGGACTGGTCCTGTTTATGACAGAGCAAGCCACAAAAGAGATCAGTATCCGCAAAGTAAACGGGGCGAAAAGCCACGAAATCATAGCCATGCTGAATACCAACTTTATCAAGTGGGTGGGACTGGCCTTCCTCATTGCTTCTCCCGTTGCCTGGTATGCCATGAA
>CAYFRV010000432.1:0-2354 GCA_964345495.1 uncultured Bacteroidales bacterium
TTGCTGAAAATCTAATTTAATTACTTTTTAGACAGCCTCTCAAATTAAGCAGATAAACAGTAATTTCATTATCTCTTATTTTGGTGGCGCCATAAATTCAGGGCCAACAGGATCTTTTATAGTCTTTTCAATAATTTTATCAATCTCATTCATAGCATCGTTTTCAAGCTTCCAGCCAAACACATCTTCAATTCCTTCTAGCTGAGATGGTTTCCTAAGCCCCCACAATGCAATACTTGCTCCTTTATCTAATATCCATCGAACGGCCAGATCTTTAACGCTTTTACCATAATTATCCCTGGCAAACTCATCTAACTTTTGTGCAGCATCCAAATATTGCTGAAAACGTTCTCCCTTAAATTTCGGATCCATTTTGCGCAAATCATCCCCTTCAAAAACTCTGTCTGCACTCATCTTGCCGGAAAGCAAGCCACGACAAAGAGCTCCATAAGCTAATGTTCTGATATCATTTTCCTTGCAATAAGGCAGAACATCCTGCTCTATTTCTCTTTCAAAGATGTTATAAGGTGGCTCACAAACATGTATTGGTGCTACTTTTCGAAATTGATCCATCTGATCAGGACTGTAATTACTAACGGCAATGGATTTTATCTTTCCGTTATCTACTAATTTCTGCATAGTCTCAGCAGTTTCTTCAAAAGGAACAGAATGATCCGGCCAGTGTATCATATAAACGTCGATGTAGTCTGTATTAAGACGTTCCAGCGAATCGTCTATCTCTTTTTCAATGCGTTCTTTTGATGAATTTCTGAAAGGCTGCTGACCTTTCCAGTCTAATCCAACTTTCGTGACCAAAACGATCTCTTCTCTTTTTCCGTGTTCTTTTAGAGCCTTACCAACAATTTTTTCAGAAGTTCCAAATCCATAGACAGGAGCGGTATCAACAAGATTCAAACCTTTGTCAAAAGCGCTTCGTAGTGTTTTTACGGAATCATTCTCATCGGTTCCACCCCACATCCAGCCACCTATTGCCCAGGTTCCAATTCCTATTCGTGTTGCCTCGGGTGTAACGTTATGTAATTTTAGTTTTTCCATAAAGATCTCCTTTAACATTTTAAATATTAAACAATAAAACTCTGTTCCTTCAATCAACCTTATAACGATTGTATAATTGTTCCCGTTTTAAACCTAAGAAACGTGCCGTTTTTGCCTTATTTCCGTTAAATTTCTTCAGCGTTTTCTTAACTAGTTTCTTTATAAATTCTTCAAGATTAAAAGGACTTTCTAATAATATATCTATCAAATCATCTTCACTTTTCACCTTTTTTTCCACAAACGGACTCTGCAGCTGAGTAGTATATCGATCAAGCTCATCTTTCATCTGCAAATGCTCATATTTGATTGTGTCCCCATCTATAAATATCATGATCTGAGTAATAAAATTCTTCAGCTCTCTTATATTACCGGGCCATTTATAGGCATAAAGCAGTTTTAACACTTGTGCTTCGATGTATTTAACATTTTTATTCCAGTTCCGATTCATTTGCTTAATAAAAAAGATCACCATGGGTATTATCTCTTCTCTTCTTTGCTTAAGAGGCGGAACTTCAGCACTCACTATATTTAAACGATAATATAAATCTTCCCGGAATTCACCCTTTTCTACAAGATCAAGTAAGTTTTTGTTTGTAGCAAAAACCATTCTGCATTGCGTTTTTTGCTTGCTTCTTCCTCCTACTCTATAGAACTCCCCGGTTTCCAATACTCTTAGAAGCTTAGATTGTATATCCACATCAATTTCTGAAATCTCATCCAAAAACAATGTTCCATTTGACGCCTGCTGAATATAGCCTGTTTTTCCTTTTTGATCTGCACCTGTAAATGCCCCTTTTTCATAGCCAAAAAGTTCAGCTTCAAACAATTCTTTATTTATATTTGAACAATTCACAGCAATGTACTCGCCATTAGCCTCATCCACATCATAATGCATAAACTGTGCTATCAGCTCTTTTCCTGAACCCGTATCACCTGTAATTAAAAGAGGAATATGTGGTGAGACTTTCATTCGTTCCAAATGTTCCAATATAGCTCTAAGTTTCTGTGAATAAATTACAAATTGTTGCAATTCCTTTGACTTAAATTGCTTTAGAGACTGCAGATCAATATTGTGTAAGTCAATCAGCTCATTATTTTCACGATTCAAATAGTTTTGTATCTGATTTACATCCATAAGCGCTTTCAAATTCTTTTAAAAATTACAAAAAATATTATTGAGAACAAAGCGAAGCGATCAGTATTCCGGCAAACTTTTAATTTAAAGCATTTTGTATAATACAGGGTTTTTCTTAATTTTATAAATGATAATTACGTACTTAATCTTTTAAACTATGAAA
>CAYFRV010000433.1:0-2350 GCA_964345495.1 uncultured Bacteroidales bacterium
TATATAATATAAAAACAAATCTTTTAATTTTGTTAACAGCAACTATAGTGCTGTTTTCTTGCAATAAAGAAAAGTCTGTTCCCCTGGAAACTTATGCTTGTATGTCGGAGTATCCCTCACCCAAAGGAGACCGGCTAGTGGGGATAGACCTTTTAGACCTCACAGAAAGTAATACTTTTGACGACAATATGGCACACGCTTCCCGGTTGGGTATTTATTTTATTCAAATGTACTCTGATTGGAAGATTATGTTTTTTTTGCAGGCTTCCAAATTTTTAGATGGTGGCCTTCATCCAGATTTAGTAACGAAAAAATGAGAACACCCTCTATTTATCCGAAAAAATACACTTTAATTTCAATTTTTCTCACAAATCATCGTGATTTCACCAATTTTGTAAACCCAATATTTCTACCTTCTGAAACTAGCCTGGCAAAATAAATTCCTGCCTGTAAACCTTCAGCATTCCAGTGTAAAGAAGTTTTTCCTCGTGCAATATTGACTGAATGCACTTTTTGACCCAGAATGTCATAAATCTCGACGGTTGTTTCATGGGGAATTTTTTTAAACTGAAAAGTTGTTTCTTGCTCAAAAGGATTGGGATAATTTTCAAAATAAGAATATTGTGGTTTTGAATCTGAGAGACCTGTTTGCTCCTTGAATGAAAGTTTTATCCCCACAGGCCGGTGGTCTGAAACATTCGATTCATAACCGGAAAAACCATCCGGAAAATAGTTCCCTGGTTTTATTGTCTTAACTTCAGACTCTTCTTTTCCAAACACTTCAAATAACTCATCTGTGATAAGTATATGATCTAAGTGAGAGGGCCAATCGGGATAAGACCAGTTGGATTTATCCCCTTCAGCAATTTCCATATCTGCAAACTTATAATTTGACGAATCCTCGAGGAACATCTGAAAAACATTATTTTCCGGGTCATCCGTCAGTAGATCATTCAGATCTCCAATAAGAATTACATTTTCCTCAGAAAAATTCGAATCAATATAGTCTTTCAGGTCTTCGTTAGCACGATATCTTCGTGTTTCTTCGTCTTCTGAATCACTAAGGTCAAGAATACCATCTCCGCAACATTTCAAATGATTATTAATAAGGACAAAATTATTCTCCCCATAACTCAGTTCCATTACCATCGGCGCTCTCGGAAATTTATTCCAATAAGCTGAAGTTGTATAAATTTCATAAATATCACTAATCTCGACCTGTTCAGCTTTATAAATATATGCAAGATCATAACCTGAATAATAGTTTGTATAAGAATAGCCCTTATAATCAGGCATATCATTGACCATCTGTTTAAACAATGCTGTATCATTAAGTTCTTGTATTGCCAATACTTCAGCATCCAGATTTTCAATCATTTGCGTCACATAATCAATTGTAGTCTGATCATTTTTTGGAAATTGTTCAATATTCCATGTTATAACATCAAACGTGTTATCGGTTCCAAAAGAAAGGTCATCGAAATTCTGTGCAAAAATGTAAGTAACATTCAGCAAGAAAATTATCGAAATAAATGTCTTTTTCATAAGTGTTATATTTTTTAAACCGGATTCTATTATATGCTTAAATAACAATTTTTTATGCTTTCTATTCATACAGATAGCCAAAAGTTTTTACGAACTGCAAATTTAGAAGGTTTCTCTGATTTTTTTAAGCTTAACAACAAACAATAAAAAAACCGCTTTCGATCAATAGTGAATGAAAGCGGTTTGGTATATTGTTCTGCAAACCCCGTTCGGCGTAACATTCCGCCATATCGTCTTAAACATGGTATTTTATCCCCGTTTTACCGTAGGTTGCACCCAAGGTAAAATGAAATCGTCGAATCCCAAAGCAATTCTATTTAGGAACAACTATAAAATGCTAGCGCATTTTAGTAGCTATAAGCTGCTGTAAAACAATGGTGTAGCGAATGCTACGCCAAACGCATTCCGTGTCCCCTTTCGACGCTACTTCCCGCTACGTCGCACAGGTGTGCCCTATATGTTCCCAAAAAATAACCCCTGCTGATTATCAAATAATTGCAGGGGTTATAGTGATCCCGCCAGGATTCGAACCTGGGACCTACGGCTTAGAAGGCCGTTGCTCTATCCAGCTGAGCTACGGGACCGTTTGCCGGTAAGGCGATGCAAAAATATAAAAATATCTTTATTCTAAAAAGGATTTTCTGAAAAATACAGTAAAACCCGTTAAAAAATGAATATAACAAGATGTTTTTTAGATGTTGGATGATAGATGGTAGATGTTGGATGGTAGATGTTGGATGGTAGATGCTGGATACTTCTGAATTTGCCTATCTAATTTCAAATCAAATTCCCCATTATCTCAAGC
>CAYFRV010000434.1:0-2347 GCA_964345495.1 uncultured Bacteroidales bacterium
GCCATGATCGCTTCCTTGAAGCGGTCGCTATACAAAGGTAAAAAATAGGCAAACAAGAAAACTGCTGCCATCCAGAATAGTATCTTAATTTCTTTTTTCCATTCCATAGTTGTTGTTTATTTAGTTTATTTGTTAATTAAGTTATTAAGTTATTAAGTTGATTAAGTTGATTAAGTTGAATAAGTTGAATAAGTTGAATAAGTTAATTATGTGGATTAAGTGGTTTGCCCGAATTAACTTCTCCCCCAATTAACCATTTTTCCGTTTGTTAAGGTAGAAGATATATCCATTCAACAGTTTCAAACACTGATCATATGCTTTTCTGAAATCATTCAATTGAGTGTCATTAATATATATTTCCTCCAAGGCACAAATTAAGTGCTCAAGAGATTCGCACAATGAGCCTCGCGCTTGCCTGCAAAACTGAATATTTTCCTGATAATGGTATCTTCCATGTCCTTCTGCAATATTCGCCGCAATTGATCTGCTGCATCGAAGCAACTGATCGGTTAAACGGTATTCATCTTTTGGAAAACCCTTCACCAGAATGGATAAATCTTTCTGCATTCCTTGTAAAGCTCTAGTTCTTCAAAGCTTTTCATTTATCTTTATATTAATATAATTAGGTTTACAACTTTACTTAATTCACTCAGTTAACCTAGTCCACTCACTTAACTTAATTAACTTAGTTACTCAATCAACTCAATAACTCAATTCGTAGTTCGTAAAAAAACGAAATGAATTTTTAAAAATTTTTAAAAATAGATAACAATTACATAATAAATTCCTATTCCTATAAATAGAATAGCCACTACGCGGCGGAACCATTTTTCGAAGACTTTTAAGCCGTTGTAAAATTTTCCTACTCCGGCAATGGTATAAGCCAGCAGCCATGCAAAAATGATTACCGGAATACCTGTTGCAATGGCAAAAACGACAGGGAGTGCCAGGCCTGACCCGCTGCTCAGGGTCATGGGTATTAATACCCCAAAATACAGAACTCCGCTGTATGGACAAAACGCCAACGCAAAAAGAATACCAATGAACAGTACTTCCCAGAAAGAGCTTACACCCTTTTCCTGGTAACGCTGCATATATCGGTTTACTCCGGGAAAATTAATCTTGAATAAGCCCAGCATAAACAGGCCGATGATAATTAGCAGTGGTCCAAGTATTTTTTCACCGTATTGCTGGAACCATCCGGACAATTCCATCTGGTCAGCACCGAGAAATATAATGGCAGCCAAGCCGGTATAGGTAATTGCTCTGCCTAATGTATAAATTAGCCCATTGTAAAAAACTCTGTTCCGGTTCTCAATATCTTTACCAATAAAACCAACCGCGGTAATATTGGTAGCCAAAGGGCAGGGACTGATAGCTGTCATCAGTCCCAGGATGAAAGCCGATAATAACGGAACAGAAGTGTTTTCTAATAGACTGGTCAGTGCTTCTTCCATTATAAAATCGAGTTTATTTTTTGATGAATAATTTTCTTCAATTTTTCAGGTTGCCGTACATTTATAAAACCTTGCCGTGTAATGTTGAATTTTTTACCTGCCCCGGAGATTAATAGTGTTTGGCCGGAAATACCCAGCTCTTTTGCTTTTTCCTTTCCTTCAGCCTTTTCAATATTAAATGCCTTGAAGGAAACATTTTCATTTTCTAATTCCTGTACAGCTTCTTTCGAAACTTTCTCTACATTTTTACAGGTATAACAACGCCTCGTCATATGGAAGTAATATACCTTAACTTCCTCGGCCTGCTGTTCTACTTCTTTGTTAGCTTGCTTACTTTTACTGTTATCCTCGGCATTGCACGAAAAGCCAATACTCATGAGGAAAATTAGAAAAACTATCTGTGTAATTTTCATGATAATATGGTTAATTTAGTTCAACAATTTCTTAATTTCTTCTTTTTTGGGCACTTTGCCGCTTGCAACTACTTTGTCATTAACTACCAAAGCAGGTGTCACCATCACGCCATGTTGCATGATGTCATTGATGTCTTCTACTTTTGTTACCGAGGCATCCATCCCTGTCTCGTTTATTACTTCTTCAACGGCTTTTGACAGGGCCTTGCATTTGGGGCATCCTGTTCCTAATACTTTAATTTCCATGTTGTTAAGTGTTTTTGTTAGTTGTTTGCATTTCGTAAATGTACGAACAAAGAAAATAAAAGATTCATAGATTTAAAAATCTTTTGATTTTTTTTAATATAGAATTTCTGAAAAGATGTTATATTGGTGTAATATGAGTCAATTGAAAAGGTGTGCCTGTAAGATCCATTGCGTAAAATCTATCATCCCTACGGGATTTGATCAATGTTGCTTCGTTCATTCCCCGGCATT
>CAYFRV010000435.1:0-2342 GCA_964345495.1 uncultured Bacteroidales bacterium
GCAACGTTTCTAAAAATTGTAAATTTGCACCAATTTAATAAGAAATGATGAGATTCGTCTAAAAAGGGTTTTATATAATTTTTAGCTACTTTTTTCCCCAGTCCGGCAACTGCCGGAAGAAGTAGCTGAAAATCAGTCACCCTTTAGGGCCGGGGCAAAACTGATTTTCAGCGTTTGCTAACTTATTTGCCTTTTTAAACCAGGCTCAATGATTTAACATTCATTGGCATTGCTTATTTGGCAAGGATTATTTTAATAAACAATAATTCGCATAAATTTAAATAGTTAATAGTTTAATTGCAATAAAAAAAGATGAAACGTGTCGTTGTTGGTTTATCGGGAGGAGTTGATTCAAGTGTTGCTGCTTATTTATTAAAGGAGCAAGGTTATGATGTTCATGCGCTGTTTATGAAAAACTGGGAAGACCATGAGGGTACATTGACTTCAAGTTGTACATGGGAGGATGATTGGTTATTTGCGCAAATGGTTGCAGATAAATTAGATATTCCGCTTCATTTTGTTGATTTCAGCAAAGAGTACAAGAAGCGGGTTGTAGACTACATGTTTTCCGAATATCAAAAAGGGCGAACTCCTAATCCTGATGTTTTATGTAACCGGGAAGTCAAATTTGACTTGTTTGTTAAGGAAGCCGAAAAATATGATGCCGATTATGTCGCTACAGGTCATTATTGTTCAAAAGTGTCATTTACAAGGAATGGACAACTAATCCACTCACTTCTTGCAGGAGAGGATAACAATAAAGATCAGAGCTATTTCCTTTGTCAGATTACACAGAATCAATTGGCTAAAAGTTTATTTCCACTTGGGAAAATTGAAAAGCCAAAAGTACGAAAAATTGCTGATGAACTTCAACTTGCTACTGCTCAAAGAAAAGATTCGCAAGGGATATGTTTTGTCGGGAAAGTTGATTTGCCTCAATTTCTCCAGCAACGGCTGCAACCTAAGAAAGGGGATATAATCAAAATCGAAAAAGAAGATGTCTCTCATCCACAAAATTCAACTTTAAAAGAATTATCCATGCCTTATGATTTTTCAGAAATGAAAGGCAAA
The DNA here is from genome assembly GCA_964345495.1 of uncultured Bacteroidales bacterium. Lineage (GTDB taxonomy): Bacteria > Bacteroidota > Bacteroidia > Bacteroidales > UBA12077 > JAGXLC01. The sequence goes on from CAYFRV010000435.1 coordinate 1,072, forward strand.
AAGGTGGGGGAACACCAGGGAGCTCATTATTTTACAGTTGGTCAGCGAAAGGGTCTGAATGTGGGCGGAACAAGAGAACCTTTATACGTTTTGGGAACCGATGTGGAAAAAAATGTGATTTATGTGGGAGAAGGAAGCGATCACCCGGGACTTTTCAGGAAAGCACTATTTGTAGCCAATGCCGATGTGCACTGGTTAAGAGAGGACCTTCGAATGAGCAGTGGAGAAGAGCAGTCCTTTGAATTCAGAATCCGTTACAGGCAGCCATTGCAAAAGGGTGTCCTGATTATGAAGGATAAAGGAGCATATATTAAATTTGAATCCCCTCAGCGAGGTATAACACCCGGCCAATTTGCAGCCTGGTATAAGGAAGGTGAATTAATAGGTTCAGGTCCAATTTACGCTTAAATTCCGCAATTGTTTTGTATTTTATTATCAAATTTGATGAAAATATATTTCTGAAATCCAATTTTATAGTAGGATTTGTTGTTGATAAATTAGCGGGTGATAGTAGGTATGGTCATCAAGTAAAATTGATGGAAAATCTAATATCATCTGTGTATTTGAAATTTTAAAGAGAAGGGTTATCTTTGTTCAAAAATAAATATTATGATTCAGCGAATTCAGACTTTATATTTGCTTTTGGCATTTGGTGCAATGGTATTAATGTTCTTTTTTCCGTTTGCGGAAATATTATCCGGCGAAGGATTAATATACACCTTTGAATTTGATGGTTTGCAAACCGGTGAAAAAGGGTTGGTTTTTCAGGCTGTCCCACTAATTATCCTACTTTGCGTGATTTTAGGAATTACAATTGTTTCTATTTTTTTATATAAACAACGTATAATTCAAATGCGTTTGAATTTCATTAATATGATTTTAATGTTAGGCTATGTGGGATTGAGCTATTATTATATAAGGCATTTTGCAGATCAACTGGAATCGGTAGCTGTAAATTATGAGCTCTATGGAGCAATTCCTTTTGTTGCAGCATTATTAACTTACCTTGCCATTCGGGCTATAGGGAAAGATGAAGCACTGGTTCGCTCTATTGATCGTATTCGCTAGTTTTATAAATTTTTCGGGACTTTATAGGCAAATTCAGAAGCAGAGGTAAATTTTAAAATTGATGGCAATTTCAAAATTTACCTCTGCTTCTGACTTTACCTAAAAAACCTCCATGTCTTCAGGGTCAGTGGTTTTTTCGCAATAGTGGCATTTTAATGCATTTTTTTCATTGTCTTTTGGCATCACAAAGAAAATGGTATTTA
>CAYFRV010000436.1:0-2339 GCA_964345495.1 uncultured Bacteroidales bacterium
ATAATACTTTTTTAACGCATCAGCAGTAATATATCTTCTCCTTTTGAATGTGCCTAAGTAGACTCAATTAACTAAATCAACTTTTTCTTGTACTAACAGTTATGTTATAAAACTTATCACTTTTTATTCGATATAAAGAAGAGAGTAGCTGCTTTCTCATACATTTGCAGCTTAACTATTGTATAATAACTAAAAAACAGAAAAATGAAGACACGTATTTTTAGAAAAATGTATGATTTATTAATCTTTCAGAAGTGGCAACGCAAGAGTTATTCAGTATTCAACACTTTACACCGTGTGGTAAATATCGGGAAGTTATGCCTTACATATATCCTGATAATGCTAACTTCTCCAAATTATGCACAAACCGACTCGCTAACAATAAGTAAAAATATTGATATTGATGAAATCATAGTCACATCTAAACGCTCGCCGGTTGTATATTCAAAATTATCACGGATAGTAAATTCGGTTCCGGAAGAAGACCTCAATGATATGCCGGCCGGAAATTTACAAGATGCACTGACACATTTACCGGGACTTGATTTAAGACAGCGCGGACCAGAAGAAATACAGGCCGATTTAAGTATTCGCGGCGGTTCCTTTGACCAAAACCTTATTATGCTCAACGGAATTAACATGAATGACCCACAAACCGGACACTTTGCACTAAACCTGCCCGTTGATTTTTCTGCCATTGATAAAATTGAAGTTTTAAAAGGTTCCGGCTCCAGAATATTTGGACCCAATGCCTACAGTGGAGTTCTAAACATTATTACCCGAGCGGCCGATACAAATTTAATTGATGTTAGACTTAAGGGTGGAGAAAATGGCTATTACAAAACCTCGCTAAACACGAATTTATCAACCGGTGATCTCCAAACCTTCCTTTCCGTATCAAAATCAGCCTCTGAAGGATATATTGAAAATACGGATTTCGACCTGGCAAATATTTTTCTACAAAGTCAGTATAATATTGAATCGGGAAAATTCGATTTTCAATTCGGCTATACAGACAAAGCATTCGGAGCTCAGGGTTTTTACACACCACAATATCCAAATCAATTTGAGGAGAATAACATCATTTTCAGCTCGCTTTCATTAGACCTGAAAACAAAACTATTAAATTTCAATTCTTCCGTTTATTGGAGAAGACATAAGGACCGCTATGAATTATTCAGGGAATCAGAAAATTGGTATCAAAGAGAAGATGGATACTTCATAAAAGACGAAAGCGATACTGCCAAATTCACTCCGGGTGTTTACGAAAGCTGGAATTACTATTCAGGCCACAATTATCACTTGACAGACGTCTATGGCGCTAAGATCAAAACAGATTTCCGCACCTTACTGGGCAAAACCTCAGTCGGATTTGAATTCAGGTCTGAAAATATATGGAGCAACGTTCTGGGAAATCCAATGGATGATACCTTAACAGTTAACAACGAACCGCACGGATATTACACAAAAAGCTACACACGTACAGTAATTAATTCCTATCTGGAACACTCGATTTACTATAATGATTTTGTTCTTTCTGCCGGGTTTTTAGGAAGCTGGAGTAATGAATTCGACAAAAAGTGGAAAATTTTTCCCGGAGTGGATATTAGTTATAATTTCACTAAAGAATTGAAAGCCTATGCTTCCGTGAATAAGTCGCTTCGTTTACCGACCTTTACTGATTTATTCTACGAAGGCCCCAGCAACCTTGGCAATAAGGATTTAAAACCGGAAAAAGTAAATAGTTATGAAAGCGGAATGAAATGGAATAATCAGAAATTTTCAGCATATACTGCTTTCTTTTTTACCCGGGCAGATGATGTAATTGCATGGGTGGATGTAGAAAACAGTGTCAATAAGCAATTCAAAACAGAAAACCTCACAGAATTAGAAAAGCAGGGAGCCGAACTTCAACTCAGATACATTTTTGAAGATGTTTCTTTTGTTGATGGAATAAGTGTCAATTACACATATATAGATCAGGAAAAAAACGCGGGGGAGCACACTTCCAAATATTCGCTGAACTATTTAAAACATAAACTGGTTTTGCAAATGAATTTGAAACCAATGAAGAATACAAAGCTCAATATTTCTGCACGCTATAATGACCGCAATGGCCATTTTCTTCAATATGATAAAACAAGCAATGAGTATTTGACTGATAAAGCATATTCCCCTTTCTGGCTTTTTAATGGAGAGTTGAAATACACATTGAATAGCTGGATTTTTTCACTCGAAGCCACTAACCTATTTGACATTGATTATTATGACATGGGGAATATTGAAATGCCCGGACGTTGGATAAAAATTGGTATACAAAAGAAATTTGGATTCTAGTA
>CAYFRV010000437.1:0-2336 GCA_964345495.1 uncultured Bacteroidales bacterium
TTTACTGTTTTTCGGAATAGCCAAAGAAGCTTCGAGCCCACGCTCTCTCAACCATGCTACAAAACGGTATCCCGTATTACCTTGGTTCCCAATGAAAAGAATCTTCATTCAACAGAATTTTTCCATACAAAAGTATTGCGAAACTGGCCTATAGCGCCAAATTTTTCTTTAAATTTAAAAATATTACTCCTCCCTTGTGTATTCACAGAAGAGGTTCCAAAATCAAAATAACGGAATCCCCTTTTTCTGGATTGAACTAGGGAATTGTAGACTAAAGAAGACAGGCCTTGAAGTTTTTCGTATTCAGGGTCATTGCATAAATAAAAAGAACTGTCCAACCTGCTATTCTTCACAAAATGGCAAATCCCGGAGACAGGGTTTCCTTCATAGTAAGCTACATCAAAATACACAGAGTCAGGAAAGTGTTCATGAAGCCATTTCAGTTCATCCAGGTTATGTGTGGGTTTGGCCTGATGTTTTTGAAATGTTTTCTCGAAAGGAATCCTGAAATCATTCAGAGGCACATTATGTCGAAAAACTATACCCTCACTTTCCGCTTTTTTTACATTTCTTCGTGCAGAACTTTTAACAGTATACTTCAACTCCTCTTTAAACTCCACTACACTTGAGATATCTGTATTCGCTAAGGTAAAACCTTTTTCATATAAAACAAGAAACAGAGTTTCTGAAAAGTCTTTATAAGCTGCCCTAATGGGGAATGTTACCCTGCATTCATCAATATTCATGGACTGAAGGTATTCAATAAATTGTTCTATTAAAAGCGTTGCTTTGTCATATCCCAGCAAGTTTTTTATGACAAAGCCTCCACAACTAGCACCATATGGAGACAAGGCTATTCTTTTCCCTTTCCTATCAACAACAGCCATTGGAATTGCAGCATAGATACTTTTGCCTTTCATCCACATCAAATGCTGGGCTGTCTCTTTGTATTTTTTACCATGATAAGATAAAAAATCCAGACGATGAAATAATGTTCCGTTTATTGAAGCTTGAACAAAGTCATTCCATGAGCTAAAATAAGATTTTGTATAAGGAATGATTTGAAACTTTTGCATATTGCTCTCTTTTACTCAAAGTAAACTACAAAAACGTATTATTTACCATAAATCTGGATCATCAAAAGCCAAAGCCGGATAATTTTGCTCTATAAACTCTTTAGAGTCCCTTTTTGTAAGGCCTTTCTTTAAAGCTTGCAACATTCCTTCTCCTACTTTCAAGCCCGCAGTATTTAAATCAATAACAGCCCTCGAATCGATAAAATCCGTATTAAAACTCATGTATCCAAAAGGAACCGGATATTTCGGAATACAATCGGCTTTAAGACCTGTGAAATCAACACGACCTGTAACATGGAAAACAAAGATTTCTTCAGAAATTTGCTTGCTGTCGATGAAACAATCTTCACCAGGCCCAATAATACAATTTTCTCTTTGCCTCTCAGCTATTATGATAGCGTTATATTTCCCGGTTTCTGTTTTTTTTGAATATTCCTTAACTATATCAAAACTGTACTGGTTGTTACTCAAAACTTCGACTATCGGCTTAATAAATTTGTCATTACCAATTACCAATATTTTAGCTGAAAATGGTGTAAGTTTTTTCTTAAGCAAAAAATACAGAACGGTATAACCTATATATTGAAACGTTTTTAATCGTTCATCATCTTCATTTGTTCCATATACTTTTATCCCTTTTTTCCGGCAAGATTCTAAATCGATATCATCTTTGCGGAACTCCCACGGTTCAAACATATAAGGGATAACACATCCTGAAGATAACTGGCTAATCAGTGCCGCGGTAACAGGTCGTAAAAATCCTGTATTGGTAAGAATATTCACTGAAGATAAATCCACCTTTTCTAAGCTATCTAAAACTTCTACCCGTTCCTGAACATTACATCTTTCTGCTAAAAAATAGGTCTGCTTTTTCACCTCTTCAAAAGTTCCGTAGCGAGATTCCTCTGAATAGGCAAAGACATTAGCACCAGCTATTGCAGCTATTATCGATGTTACTGAATAATTCCCTGTAGCAGCTTCAGTTAAAACATTTAAACCCTTTAAATCCAGGTCAAATTTCTCAATAGAACTATAAACCGTATTGATAATTGAATTATTCAAATTTTGAAGGTTAAAATAAAAAATTGATTAAATTTTGTTGCTAATAATTCAAAGTATTATGAATAGCTTGTTGATTAAACTCTGTAATAAGCTCTATACTATTTAACAAAAACCCGGGTTTTTCTCCGCATAGAATTCCAGCAAATTGTTATAAGCCTTTTTGAGGTTTCTGCTTAAATTCGAACTACGGTTATAATC
>CAYFRV010000438.1:0-2332 GCA_964345495.1 uncultured Bacteroidales bacterium
TCAACGGCTTATACAATGCCAAAAAAGAACGGTCGCCGGTATTGGCTATTACGGGACAAATTCCTGTAGAACACCTTGGAACCAATTATTTTCAAGAAGTAGATTTAAACAAGGTGTTTGATGACATATGCGAATATCAGGCCATCATCCGTTCTCCCGAGGAAGCTCCGAAAGTTATTTTGCGAGCTATGCGCATTGCCATAAACAAGAAATGCGTTTGCAGGGTAGAATTGCCTGCTGATATCGCTGAAATGAAAGCCGAAAATCAAGATTTTGTACACCCGGTCTATCGCTCTGATTCTTTAGTAACACCATCCAACGAAGTCTTAGAGGAGGCGGTAAAGCTTGTAAACAACGCAGAAAAGGTAGGAATTTTAGCCGGAGCGGGTTGCCGTTCTTCACGCCAAGAAGTGCTCGAATTTGCCGAGAAAATAAAAGCTCCTATTACCCATACCGTTCGGGCTTCCGATATCTTTGACCACAGCAGTGAAAATGTGGTTGGCACAACAGGCCTCATTGGAAATCCATCAGGGTATAAGGCTGTAATGAAATGTGACCTCTTAATAATGCTGGGTAGTGACTTTCCCTACACCCAGTTTTTACCAGAAAAAACAAAAACTATACAGGTGGATATTCGGCCGGAGAATATTGGCAACCGTACATCAGTTACATTGGGTATTCATAGCGATATCATAAATGTAGTTCGATATTTTAACGAGAAATGCCTGCCTAAACGGAATGAGGCATTTGTCAAAAAACTAAATCGTGAATTTGTAGAATGGAAAGAACATAATTGTGAAACCTCCGATGGAGAAAAAGACTTTAGCATACTCCATCCTCAAATTGTGGCACGAGAAATTAGCGATATTGCTTCTGATGATGCCATATTTGTGATTGATACCGGTACCTCGGCTATTTGGTCCACCAATTTTATGAATTTTCATTCGGATCGCAGAATTATTGGCTCTTTTAACCATGGATCTATGGCCGTGGGTTTACCTGCTACAATTGGTGCGCAATTGCAATTTCCGGAACGGGAGGTCTGGGCACTTGTAGGTGATGGAGCGTTTAATATGTCTCTGCAGGATTTTTCCACGGCAATCGAGTACAATCTGCCCATCAAAATTGTGGTTATGAATAACAAAGAGCTCGGATTTGTGAAGCTTGAAATGGAAGAAGCCGGGCTGGCTCCAAACTATGATGCCCTGAGAGTCAATAATTTTGATTTCGTGAACTTTGCCAAAAATATTGGTGGGGATGGAGAAGATGTTCGTGAAGTAAAAAACATCATTCCGGCTATAGAGAAAGCGCAAAAATCTAAAAAACCATTCATTATTAATGCCCATGTAACCCCTGGAGAGTTATCACTACCTCCGCATATAGAATTTGAACAGGTCAAAAATTTTGGATTATCGAAAGTTAAGGAGGTCTATCAAGCTATGAAAGGTGATAAGAGGCAGTGGGCCAATGTTAAGAATGAAATTGAAGCCTTCTTCGATAGAAAGTCTTAAAATGATATAAAGCAATGAACTGTGGTAAAAACCAGGCAGAATTGGAAAAAAATATTAATGTGAAAGCACTGGCTCTGTTGAGCAAAATTCAGGAAGGTACACCAATTATTTGCATTTTAAAACTTTTCCTTTCTTGCAAAGGTAAAGTATATTAGATTATTTATAAATAAAATTTAAAGTAACAAATTATGGTAACAAACAAAGAACGAAAAACAGGAAAAGCGTCCAACAATGATGATTCAAATCTGAAAGCATTGTTTCTGAATTGCACCATTAAACCAGGCCCTGAAGTTTCTCATACACAAGGTTTATGTGATGATGTAGCAAAGGTATATGAAGAAGAACATGGCATAAAAAGTGAGTTTGTAAGAGTTATTGATTATAATGTTCCCTCAGGATTAAAATCAGACATGGGTAATGGTGATGAATGGCCTTTAATACTCGAAAAAATAAAGGAATCAGATATTATAATTGTGGGTACGCCTATTTGGATTGGGAATATTTCTTCAGTTGCTCAAAGGGTATTTGAACGCCTGGAGGGTACTTATTCGGAAGGAAATAAGGAGAACGGTCAGTATCCATTGTATAATAAAGTAGGTGGCGCAGTAATAACCGGAACCGAGGATGGCGGACATTTCTGTGCAAAAACAATAAACTTTTGCTTGTATCGCTTTGGCTGTACTATTCCCCCCGGAGCCGATTGCTACTGGGTAGGTCCGGCCGGACCTGGCCCCTCCTACCTGGATGCGGAAGGAAGCAAGCATTTATATACCAACCGCACCAAGAGAACACTTGTGGAAAATACTGTTTTTATGGCAGCC
>CAYFRV010000439.1:0-2300 GCA_964345495.1 uncultured Bacteroidales bacterium
TTGGTTAAAAACGCTGGGCTATAAAAGAGAAGAAGTGATAGGAGAATATTTTGGCAGTTTCCTCCATAAAGACTGGACCCCCCTTTTCGAAAAGAATTTTCCAGAGCTTAAAAAACATGAGTATATACACAATTTGGAATATCGGATGAAACACAAAAAAGGGCATTATATCGATGTTTTATTTGAAGGATATGTAGGGTATTATCGAGATGGTTCCTTCAGGCAAACGTATTTTGTTTTTAAGGACATCTCCCAACATGTAAAGGACAGGGAGCAAATCGCTTCTCAAAAAGAAAGATTGGCAAATATCATTGAAGGAACCGATGCTGGCACATGGGAGTGGAATGTTCAAACGAATGAGATTATTTTCAACGAACGCTGGGCAAAATTCATAGGTTATACTCTTGAAGAACTTTCTCCCTCCATCATTGATACATGGATGAAACATGCTCATCCAGATGATATGGAAAAATGCAAAAAAGAATTGGATAAACATTTCAAAGGTGAGACAAGACTCTATGAGTGCGAGCATCGGATGAAACACAGAGATGGCAGTTGGATATGGGTTTTGGATAGAGGCAAAGTGGTTTCATGGTCTGATGATGGGAAACCGCTTTGGATGTTTGGAACCCATCAGGAGATCACAAAGCGCAAACAAACTGAAATAAAACTGCAAAAGAAATATGATGAATTAGAAGCTACTGAGGAAGAACTAAGAGCATCCAATGAAGAATTACAAGAGGTTAATCAAAAGTACAAAGAACAAAATACTGAATTAGAGATATATAAGAGGATGGTTGAGAGTTCCGAGGATATGATGGCAGTTGTGGATGCAGAATACAATTATATAAGTGTCAATAATGCATATTTAAACTATTACCAGTTAAAACGTGAAGAAGTTATAGGGTTTGAAACAAAGAAGATTATAGGAGATAAGTACTTTAACGAAACTGTGAAACCCAATCTTGATAGATGTCTTGCAGGGGAGACTGTCCAATTCGAGATGATAAGAGAATTTCCTGAGGTTGGAAAAGTTAATCTTGATATTATATACCGTCCGATTGAAATAAATAAAGAAAAAAAAGGTATTGTCTCTGCTATTAGAGATATAACACAAAGAAAGAAAGCTGAAGAGGCTCTTGGAAAAAGTGAGTTAAAGTTTCGTAAACTTTTTGAGCAGGCTGCATTAGGAATTTTTATTTCGGATGCCAGTCATAATATTGTTGACGCTAATGAAAAGGCATTATCTGTTTTAGGTTATTCCAAAGAAGAGATGATTAATATGAATGCCAAAGACCTCATTCATCCTGATGATGTTAAAGATTCGCCTCTAAACGAGAATGTAAGAAAAATGCTTTATGAAGAAGTTTTACAGATAGAGAGAAGATATTGCAGAAAAGATGGTGATTATATTAATGTATTGATCAATATGTGTAAAATTGATACAGAGGAAAACAAAAATCTACATATGGTAATGTTTCAGGATATTACCGAACGCAAACAAGCCGAAAAGGAACTTCAGGTTAAAAACCACATATCCAACATCTTCATTAATTCTGAATATGAAGATTTCTATAAAGAAATACTGAATGTTTTAAGAAGGGTCTTTGCCAGTGAATACGGACTTTTTGGTTATATAAATGATGACGGAGACCTTGTAGCTGAATCGATGACAAACGATGTATGGGACGAATGTCAAATGGAAGATAAAAACATTGTCTTTCCAAAAAATTCATGGGCAGGCTTATGGGGAAAATCTCTTAAAGAAAGAAAAACATTGTATCGTAACGGAAATCTTCACTTACCTCAGGGGCATCTTCAGCTTACATCTGCTATTGCAGCTCCAGTTGTGTCCGATGAAAAATTAATAGGAGCCATTTTTCTTGGCAATAAGACAGAAGGATATGATGAGAAAGATAAAAAACGGATTAATAATTTGTGCGATTACATTGCTCCCTTGCTCCATAGTGCAGTTAAAGAAAAAGAATACAAGAATCGTTTGGTAAAAGCCAAAGAAAAAGCCGAAGAAAGCGACCGCCTGAAATCAGCTTTCCTTGCGAACATGAGCCATGAGATACGAACGCCCATGAATGGAATCATTGGTTTTTCCCAGATGCTAATGGAAAAAGAGTTCCCAAGAGAAAAGCAAAAGAAGTTTCTTGATGTCATTCACTCCAGAACCCATCAATTACTCAGTATCATTAATGACCTTGTAGATGTATCAAAAATTGAAGCCAATCAGTTATCCATAAGCCCCCAGCATTCTAACTTAAATGACCTGATGCAGGAACTTCACAGTA
>CAYFRV010000440.1:0-2300 GCA_964345495.1 uncultured Bacteroidales bacterium
TTTATTATTGAGTTTGTTATGTAAATCCAATGCTTTTTTATAATGAGTAATTGCTGTGTCGTATTTTTGCTGCATTTTTAAAATTATCCCCATATTATTATTGCAGTGAGCTACACCCGATATATCATCGATTTGTGAATATATCTCAAGGGCCTTTCTATAATATTCTAAAGCTCGTTGATAATCTTTTCTGTCCCAGTATATGAGTCCTATGTTATTATAACAGTCGGCTTTTCCCTTTTTATTGTTTATTTTTTCATGGTAGCTCAGTGCTTTTTGGTAAGATTCAATGGCTTTGTTGTATTCGCCCTGGTTGTATTTAACGAGTCCAATTCCATTATATGCTTCAGCAATTCCCTTTTGAAATTTTATGTTTGATGTGTCTGATTTTGTATCCAGAAGTTCTTGAAAAATATCAATGGAAGTATTGTATTTTAATAGAGCACTATCATATTGAGTATTATTCCAGAATTTGCTACCCAGGTTTTTATAAATTTCAGCCTTTCCCGGCAAATAATTTATTTTCGAGGCAAGTTCTATTCCTTTTTGTGCATAAGAATTTGCTGAATCCGGATATTGTTTTCGTAATTCCCATGTCAATTTTGCCAGTAAATCTACCTTTTCTTTATCTGATGTGCTGTTTTTCAGGACTTCTATTAAACTATCAACTGCTGTTTGCTTTGGTTGTTGTGCAAAGAGCTGTTTATCCCGGTCAGAAAGATAAAAGAAAAAAACTAACATTAGCGCCCCGATGAGCCTCTTTGTCATAAATGATTAAGTTTTGTGCTTAAGCCTATTAAACAATAATATGAATTTTTATTCTTAAAATCAAACATGGTGGGCGGGATTAAGAGTTTCATCTATTAAAAGTGTTTGTTTTGTTAAAATATTGATGAATAACATGGATGCCTAAAAGTTCAAATTGTTGATTTTGTGATTGCTAACTGTTTAAGTTATTTTTTATCTTTCCCTTCTACTATAATTACAATTTCTCCTTTTATCTTTTTTTGACTATAGTAATCGATGATCTCGCGCAATGTGCCGCGAATATTTTCTTCGTAAATTTTTGTAAGTTCCCGCGATACAGAACCTCTTCGTTCTTCTCCAAAATACTCTGCAAATTGTTGAAGCGTTTTGAGTAGTCTGTATGGCGACTCATAAAAAACCATAGTACGTTCTTCCTCAGTAAGAAGTTTCAACCTTTTGTTGCGTCCCTTTTTATGGGGAAGAAAACCTTCGAAAACAAATTTATCACAGGGAAGTCCTGAATTTATTAAAGCGGGTAAAAATGCTGTGGCGCCCGGTAGCGATTCTATTTCTATGTCATTGTCCAGGCATTTCCGAACGAGTAAGTAACCTGGGTCTGAAATCCCTGGCATCCCGGCATCAGATACTAAAGCGGCGATTTTATCTTTTTTTAGCAAATCTTCAATGATTGTTTCGGTTTTTTTATGTTCATTGAATTTGTGGTGCGAGATTACTTGATTTTTTATCTGGTAGTGATTCAGTAGATGATGCGTAGTCCGTGTGTCTTCGGCAATGAGCAGATGTGCTTCCTGCAGAATTCTTACTGCCCTGTATGTAACGTCTTCCAGATTTCCGATAGGGGTCGGGACAATGTATAATTTGGCCATAAATTAATCTTGATTTTCCACAAATTTTCTTTTAATAAGTTCGATGAATTTTTTTGTTACCGGATCTTCCCAATTCCAATTGAAAGTTTCATGAAGGTATGTTTGCGCTTCTTCAAAAGTTGGTATTTCATTTAAAAGCTGAATTGCCTCATGATAATGTTCCCGGTTACCATCAAATAGTTCACGAATGAAAAGAAATTTATCATTCACGCCAATGGCTTTTGTAAGGTCGGTGATAGGTTTTGACTGCATCATCGAAGAAAGGTCATTTTTCGATTGTTGCTGAGCAAGGTTGTCGTGTCTATATGTTTTTTTATTCTGATATTTGTCTGCCACAACTTCCCGGCTGTTTTTTGATGCCTGTGTTTCCTTTATTTGTTTTGCTTTTTTGGAATCGGTTATTTGTGATACTTCATTTTTTTCTGGCCCTGTTTTTGGTTCGGCTGTTTTTTCTTCGCTATCGTCTTTTTGATCTAAATGTTCCGGAGCCACTTCTTGCTTTTTTTCAGATTCTGTATTCGTTTTTGGCTCCTGTTCAGTTACAGGGGCTTTTTTTGTTTTTTGCTTCGGTTGGGATAAGGTTGTTTCCGATTCCTCTGGGAAGGAATTTCCTTCGGGTGTGATATGCTGAAGGTCAAACATTAGAAGCTGATCATATAATTCCCT
>CAYFRV010000441.1:0-2281 GCA_964345495.1 uncultured Bacteroidales bacterium
TAAATAGACCGGTATGCAATGTATTGCCGGGTATTATTTTGTGACTATGAATTTTTTCCGGTAAGTGCTTGTTCTACCGATAAAATCAATTAAATACGATCCCGTGGAAAGCTGTTCAATAGATACGCTCTGTTGGTTCATTCTTTGCTTTTCGCTTAAAATAGTTCTCCCGGACATGTTAAGAATCTTTATAAATTCTATTTCATCCTCTAAATCTTTTATGTCGTAATTCAGCAACTCTTTGGCCGGATTTGGATAGAGCTTTATTTTTTCTGAATTAACTGCTTCACGTATATTGGTGGTTTCCCCTGAGGAACTGTATAAATCTGAAATCTCTGAATCTGAAAGTGGCTCGTTGTATATTTTTAGTTCATCTATAACCCCGTCAAAATATTGGGTGGTCCTGTCCCAGTATCCTTTTCCAATCCATAATCTTTCATGAGCTAACGCGTCCTCAAAAAACTGGGAATATGAAGCATTTCCGAAATTATATCTTCGGTCAGTCATTTCTTCACCGTTCAAATAACCCGTATTGTAATCTTCTCCAACTACTGCAACAAAATGGTACCATTCGCCTTCAGAAATAGGTTTACCTGAATCGTAACAGAATGAAGGATATGTACATCCGTTTTTCCAGATTGTAAAATAAAGGTTTTTAGATCTGTAATGCACCGGGCTGTGTCCCAATTCAATAATCAATCCCTTGTTGGCAGCATCAAAAAAGTCGCATTGGTCTTTCGCCCCATAATAAAATACCGGTGCAATACCGTGTTCAACAGGAATGGAATTCACTTTGAACCATACAGAAATGGAGCCGGTTCCCATGTCATGCAGCACGGATGGTGTTTCTTCGTCTCTGCCCGGGATTCTGACATAATCATTTTTTCCATTAAATTCTAAGGCATTCCCTTTTTTCCCGGTAACCAACTTAGCACCATTATTTATAGCATGATTTCCATAACCCGATTGGTCATAAATCGTATCCTGTTCAACTTCGTCAAAGCTCCAGTGGCCGACCAAACTTTCCTGTCCTTCTGCAATATTTAATTGCAACAATGTAAAAAACGAAAATAAAATTAATAGTAATCTCATGTTTTTATTTTATAGTCGTACATATAGAGAAAACCTTACAGTTTATCTTCGTTTTTTATTTTTTTCAATTAACAAAGCAAATATTACAGGCTATAGTTTTGTAATTGAATAGACACATTCAGTATTACAGGACAAAATTTGGAAAAGCAGTTGTTTATTTTGAATATAACAATAATCGTGTAGTAGTCATGACTATCAGGAATAAACTACTGGATTTTTCTGCTTTCTTCATCCAGTGCATTCAATTCGTCATCGGATAATTTGAACTTCATTGATTCGGCGTTGCTCTGTGCCTGTTTCGAATTGGAAGCGCCCGGTATAGCGAAAACATGTTCTCCGTGAAAATTAACCAGCCAGTTAAGCGCTACTTGCGCCGGTGTTGCATGGTGTTGCTCTGCGATTTTTGTTAAGGTATCGATTAACGGGCGGCTTTTTTCTAAACCTTTCTGTTTGAAAGAAGGCATTCTTTTCCGGAAACCTTTTTTTGATTTTATATTCTCCGGATTTTGGTGATACTTTCCCGTTAATATTCCTTGTGCAAGCGGCGAATAAGCAATTATTGCAATACCAAGCTCTTTGGCAGTTTCCATGATCTCGTTGTATTCTATCTTACGTTGAAGCAGGCTGTATTGGACCTGGTTGGAAGCCAATATATGTCCTTGTTTGGATAATTCTTCATGTGCTTTTCGCATTTGTTTTGCTGAAAAGTTACTTACACCTACGTATCTTATTTTTTGTTGATCAGCTAATTTAGCCATGGCCTCCATTTCTTTTTTTATAGAAGAAAAAGACAAGGGGTTGTGTACCTGGTGCAGTGAAATTGTGTAACCATCGAGGAACTTCTGGCGGTCATCAATGGTTTTCAGAATGGAACCTGCTGATCTGAAAAACGGATTCCATTTTGTAGCCACTGTTACATCTGTGTCTTTGATTCCGGCGTTTTGTAAAGCTTGTGAGAGTGTCTTTTCGGATTCCCCTTTTCCGTAAAGTTCTGCAGTGTCAAACCAGTTGATGCCATTTTCATAACTGGTTTTGACAATTTCGAAACTTTCTTCATCCGATAATTCAGGCCAGAATTTTCCGGCAAGGTTTTTTCGTTTGCTGAATTGCCATGTGCCAAGTCCTAAAGGAGTCAATTCGAGGTCGGTTTTACCCAATTTGCGGGTTAATTTTGTGTTGCTCATAATTA
>CAYFRV010000442.1:0-2273 GCA_964345495.1 uncultured Bacteroidales bacterium
AAATAACCAAAAAACCGATTATTCCTGTTTCTTATAAGTTTTCCTCGATAAAGTTTGTCATTTTAGTATATAGATGATACTGAGTGTTTCCACCACGAATCCCGTGTTGTTTGTCGGGGTAGAAATGCATGTCGAACTGTTTGTTTGCCTGAATGAGTTCCTCTGCTAACTCTATGGAGTTCTGGAAATGCACATTGTCATCGCCGGTTCCGTGAACCAAAAGGTAATCGCCTTTCAATTTTTCCACGTGGTTGATGGGTGAATTGTCATCGTAGCCATCCGGGTTGTTTTGTGGAAGTCCCATATATCGCTCTGTGTAAATTGTGTCGTAAAACCTCCAGTTTGTAACCGGAGCAACTGCAATTGCCATGGAGAACACGTCAGGTGACTGGAACAAACAATTTGAAGACATAAATCCTCCGTAACTCCATCCAAAAATTCCAATTCTGTCTTCATCAATGTAGGATTGCTCTCCAAAATACTCTGCAGCCTCTGTCTGATCGATTGTTTCATATTTTCCCAGTTCGCCGTATGTCATCTTTTTGAATTTTTCGCCACGGCCGCCGGTTCCTCTGTTATCAACAACTGCCACTACATAGCCTTTTTGGGCCAGCATCTGGAACCAACTGTTATAACGGCTCCATCTATCTGTAACTTGTTGGGAACCGGGACCGCCATATTGATACATAAACAGCGGATATTCTTTTTCAGGATCAAAATTTTTTGGTTTAATCACGTATGCATTCAACTTTTTGTCACTTGAGGGCGTGTTGATTTTAATGAATTCTTTTTCCACAAATCCATATTCCTCCGTTTTTTCTTTGAGTTCTTTATTGTCCTCAAGTACACGTATCAATTCGCCTTCCTTGTTGTGCAGGGTAATTTCAGTTGGTGTGTCTGCATTTGAATAATAATTGATGAAATATTTGAAGCCATTGCTAAAATTAACATTGTTCCACCCATCTTTTTCAGTGATTTGTTGTTTGTTCTCCCCGTTAAGTTTGATCGAATAAATGTGGCGTTTTAGTGGAGATTGCTCAGTTGAACTGTAATAAACTCTGTCTGCTTCTTCATCTATTCCCAGAATTCTGGTTACACTCCAGTCGCCTTTTGTGATTTGGTTTTTCAGTTTTCCATTCATATTGTAAAGATAAAGGTGATTGTGTCCGCTTTCTTCGCTATAGAGCATAAAGTGTTCACCGTCATCTAAAAAGACAGGATAATTATCATTGATCTCGGAAATATAGTACCTGTTTTTTTCGCTGTAGATCACTTCAGAACTTCCGCTGTTAGCATTGGCAAGCATTATTTCAACATAATTCTGAAGCCTGTTCATCCGTATTATGGATAACTTGTCGTTATCTTTTGTCCATTTGATTCGTGGAATATATTGATCTGTTTCTTCACCAATATCCATTTCTCTTGTTGTATTTTCGTTAATGTCATGGACAAAAATTTCTACTATGGAATTCTTTTCCCCGGCTTTGGGGTATTTAAACGCATAGTCTTCAGGATATAGTTTTCCTTTGAACATATTCATGTGGAAAACTTTCACGCGGCTTTCATCAAACTTATAGAAAGCTATCTTGTCGCTTTCGGGCGACCAGTGGAAACCCTGGGTGAAAGCAAATTCTTCCTCATAAACCCAGTCTGTCGTTCCGTTAATGATATGATTTCTTTTGCCGTCATTGGTTACCTGGATCTCTTCGCCGGTTTCAAGGTTTTTATAGAAAAGATTGTTTTTCCTGACGAATCCGATCTTAGAACCATCCGGTGAAAAAGTAGCCAAACGCTGCGCGCCATTATCACTCAGGGATGTCAGTTTTTCTGAAGCTCTGTCGTAAACATAATACCGGGCAGTAAAAGAATGCCGGTAGATCTGATCCCTTTCCGTGCCAATCAGTATTTTTTCTTCATTTTTACTAAATGAATAAGAAAAAAAGTTTTCAATGGCTTCAAAGCTGCTTGCTTTAAACAAGGTATCGACAACTTCACCGGTTTCATAACTGTATTTTACGATGCTTTTCCCTTTGTTAAGGGTTGTATAATGCACCCCATCTTTCATGGAGCGTAATCCATGAACAGATTTCTGACGAAACACATGATCCTTATAGATGTCTTTTACAGAAATTTCCTTGTGTGTTTCCTGGCTATAACCTGAATAGCTCATTAATAAGGCAAGCACAAGAAATAGCGATTGATTCAGTATTCGTTTCATTTTGAGTAAGGTTTTTTAATTATTAATATTATTTTGAAGGATTTAACAAATTTAA
>CAYFRV010000443.1:0-2270 GCA_964345495.1 uncultured Bacteroidales bacterium
CTTCAAAATTCGGGTAGAAAATTACATAAAAATTATGGATCAAAATTTACTATTTCTAATTTAAAGAACGCTAAAGTGTAAGAAAAAGGCGCTATAAGCGGCAATTTGCTTCAAAATCATAAAAAATTATAGCATTGATTAATATAAAGACAGATTCACATTTGTCGCTAAATGCGCCTTACCTTTTCATACAAGACTCATTGATTGAACGAAAGACTGAATCCGTTTATCCATGTTGTCCTCATGAGCTATTAATTGCTTTATAAAAGCTGGACCGATTATACCTCCATTGGCATATTGACATACCTCCTGAAACTTTTCTCTATCATTAATTTGTAGATCAGCCATCACAGGGATATCTTGCCTTACTTCCCGCATTATTTCCACATAATCTAATTGGTTACTTTTATTTGTACTAACCACTGGAGAAGCAGAAGGTACCATATAAACAAAACCTTCTGCTTCCGGAAGTATCTGTTCAAGTCGTTGCTTTGTTGTTGTCGGTGCTACAAGAAAGATATTATAAACATTATTTTCAATGAAGTGGGCTTTATAATTATCTCTATAAACTTCAACCGGAAAATCCGGGAGAATTACTCCATCAATACCTGTATCCCTGCATTTTTTGCAGAATCTTTCCATCCCGAAATGAAATACAGGATTCATATAACCCATCAATAATATGGGAATATCTGTTATTTGACGTATATCTTCTAATTGTTCAAACAGAAAGGAAAGATTCATGCCGTTTTCAAGGGATACCTTGTTACTCTCCTGAGTAGTCGGACTGTCAGCCATAGGGTCAGAAAACGGAACACCAAGTTTTACCATATCGACACCTGCTTCATCCAGTTGTTTTATAATCTCAACCGTAGCGCCCTTTTGAGGATAGCCTGCTGTAAAATACACAGACATTACATTATTGGGCTTTCTCTGAAATAATTGATCAATTCTGTTCATTTTAAATATGTTTTATAAGTTTCTAAATCTTTAATACCTCTCCCTGAGAGGTTGACAACAACAACATCGTCTTTTTTTGTTTCTGTTCGACTCAGTGCAGCCAGAGCATGAGCTGATTCCATTGCCGGGAAGATTCCTTCTTTTCTTATGCACAAATAGGCTGCCTTCAGGGCTTCTTCATCTGTTGCTTCACTGAAATTTACTCTTTTTGTATGGAAAAGGTGCGGATAAGCTGGTCCAATTCCCGGATAATCAAGGCCTGAAGAAATAGAGTAAGGTTCTGTAATTTGACCGTGTTCATCCTGTATAACCATCGTTTTGCTTCCATGCAATATTCCAGGGCTTCCTTTACTTATTGTTGCAGCAGTTTTACCACTGTTAATTCCTTTTCCTGCTCCTTCAATTGCATATAATTTAACATCTGTATTATCAGAAAAAGGATAAAATATACCTGCTGCATTGCTGCCTCCTCCCACACAAGCTATAATGTGATCAGGATTCTCCTTTCCGGTTTTTTCATACAATTGGGCTTTAACTTCATTTCCTATAACAGCCTGAAGTCGGGTAACCAAATCAGGATAAGGATGCGGCCCAACAACCGATCCAATAATATAATGGCTTTCAGGATTACCGACCCAATCGCCTATTGCCTCGTTGACTGCATCCTTTAATGTTTTATTACCTGTTTTCACAGGCACAACCCTGGCACCTAAAAGCTCTATTTGCTGAACATTGCTTGCTTGCTTTTTCATATCAGTCTCACCCATATAAATAACACATTCCTTGTTCTTCAGTGCACAAACTGTGGCTGTAGCAAGTCCGTGTTGTCCGGCACCGGTTTCGGCAACAATTCTCTGTTTTCCAAGCTTTTCAGCCAATAAAATCTGGCCTATTGTGTTATTGATTTTATGGGCACCAGTATGATTTAAATCTTCCCGCTTTAAATAAATATGTTTGGAATAGTACCTGGACAGATTTTCTGCATAGTAAAGCGGGCTGGGTCTTCCGACATAATCTCTTAATAAAGATTTGTACTCTTTCTGGAAATCAGTACTCTGAATAATGTCCAAATAATTACGTCTTAATTCTTCAATGTTTGCATACAGCAATTCAGGAACATAAGCCCCTCCATAATTGCCGTAATAACCTTTTTGATCTACCTGATAGTTTTGTTGTTCCATAATTCGTTTTTTAAAGATTTCTAAATTTTGATTTTTTAATACATGGTTGAGTAACGAACCATCAAAAATGTTACAAACAAAAAAAGCCCATCGTGAGAGAACGATGGGCTTTGATTCCTGGGTACTATG
>CAYFRV010000444.1:0-2264 GCA_964345495.1 uncultured Bacteroidales bacterium
AAAAAGTGGATGGTAATGATAATCTTTACCTCTACTTCAGAATGTGCCCTTCTACTTCTGATCCAGCTCCGACAGGTACTGATTGGCTGTATCAATAAGGTGCTTTTGCTTTTCGGCTTTCATTTTGTCAAAGCTTTTGATTAACATGCCCAGTCTTGGATTTTGTGTGAAGAAATCGCGGTGAACATGCATGAAGCGCCAAAACAACGCATCCCAGATTTCCTGCCATTTGCCTTTTGGAAAATCACTCATTTTCATCAGGTAGTTACTGCCGCTTATGTAAGGCTTGGTAGCCATTAGACCGCCATCGGCAAATTGACTCATGCCATAAACATTTGGTACCATCACCCAGTCGTATGCATCAATGAATAATTCCATAAACCAGCGGTACACTTCATCCGGATGAAATTCACACAGGACCATGAAATTGCCCAGTACCATCAGGCGTTCAATGTGATGACAGTAGCCGGTTTGCAGAACTTTTTTAATCGTAATATCGACAGGTTCGATGCCTGTTGTTGCATCATAAAAAGAGCCGGGGATGGATCGGGTGAAATTCCAGTAATTAGTCGTTCGCTGAGTGACTCCTTTTGTTTCATACAAACCGCGGATAAATTCACGCCATCCAATGATCTGGCGAATAAAACCTTCGGTTGAATTTAGCGGGATATCATTTTCAGCGGCATAGTTAAGCGCGTTTTTGACAACTTCTTTCGGTGTAATAAGTCCGGTGTTTAACATTGGGGTGAGCACACTGTGATGAAGAAAATGTTCGCCGGCTACAATAGCATCTTCATAGTGTCCAAAAGCTTCAAACCGTTTTTCAAAGAATTGCTGTAACCATTTATGGCTGTCCCGGAAATTTGTTGGGTATAATGGTGTATCGGTTAAATGTCCCGGATTGTTTCCAAAATTATCCCCGACATATTGAAGTGCTTCCTTATAGAATTCATCTGTTTCCGGAAATTCTACTTTTGGAGGTGTTTTGCTTTTTGGGTATTTTTTTCGGTTTTCCTTGTCAAAGCTCCATTTACCGCCAACCGGCTTTTGATCTTCTTCGAGCAGAATGTGATGTTTCTTGCGCTGCCAGCTATAAAAGGAGGTTTGAGAATATTTCTTCTTATCGGGTTTGAAAAAAGATTGGAGTTCATCACGCGAATTGAGAAAAGCGGGTGTTTTATAAGCTTTGCAGTTTATAGAATGTTTATTGCAGGCGTTTTGAATTCTTTTTTTGAGCCAGTCATCCACAGGCTCAATATAGTGTATGGTATGCGTATTTTGTTTTTTTAAATGGCCGATTAGGGCTGTGATGTCTGAAAGAGGGCTTAATGCTTCAATATAATGAACTTCCTGTCCCTTTGAATTCAGGTAATGTTCATAAAATTTCATTGTAGCCCTGTGGAAGGCTATCTTTTGCTTGTGAAAAGCATATTGGTTGAAGAACAGCGATTCTTCCACCAGGTAAAACGGAAGTTTGTTTTTTAGCAGGGGAGAGTGCTCAAATAGTTGATGCGGAAAAATTATGTTGACTTCATACATGTTGGTGTGAGATTTAATTATTCGGGCTTAGTATTTTTACGTAGGCTAATTGCATGTTGCTTCAGAAAGGACAGCTATACTTTCAGCGCAGACATTCCTCCGTCTACATGCATAATTTGTCCCGTAATCCAGCTCGACCTTTCAGAGAGCAGAAATTCTGCCATGTTTGCAATATCTTCAGGAGTGCCAACTCGTTTCAACGGGTGCTTTTCTGCGTTTGCTTGTTTCTTCTGATCAGTGCTTAGCAGTGATTCCGCTAATGGAGTGTTGGTAATGGACGGGGCGATGCCATTCACTCTTATATTGGGCGCCCATTCTGCAGCCAGGGATCGAATCAGGCCTTCAACCGCACCTTTTGAAGCAGCTACCTGCGAGTGAAAATTAAATCCATTCTGCACGGCAATAGTAGAAAACATAACGACTGAGCTTCCCGTGTTTGCTTTCAGGCTGGATAAAGCCTCCTGAAGTACTTTAACAGCGCCTAAAACCTGCAATTGAAAATCCTTTTCAAATTGTTTTGGCTTAATCCGTGAAAAAGGCCTCAGTTTGATGCTCCCAGGGCAATAAACGAGCCCGTCTATTGAGTCGGGGAGGAATTCAAGATTCAGCTCCTCGTCCATGACATTAAGGTAGTGGTATTCCAATCCCGGCTGATCGCTCTCAACCGGATCGTTGTAGTAGGTTCCAATTACTCTGTGGTTGTTGACCACAAGCTGGCGGGTGAT
>CAYFRV010000445.1:0-2250 GCA_964345495.1 uncultured Bacteroidales bacterium
ATAAACCAGTGAAGCTAAAAGAAGTAAAAATATGATATTGCCAAAAGATCTGTTTTTTATAGAATTTACATAATCTGCAATAAGAAAAGTGATTGGTACGGCAATAAAGTATATTATCTCTCCATATATCTGATTCAGAAATATTAACATCAGAACCGGTGCCACAAACATCCACCATAGTATTTCATAGAATTTTCGGATGTAAATTTTCCTGCCTGGGAATCTTTGGATTATTGAAAAGCTGCCAAGAATTATAAACAGGCCTAAAATAGCGTAAAAAATATAATAAGGGGTTTGATAATGTGTGATGCTTACAGGAATTGTTAAATTAGCCTTAATGGTTTCATTGAGACCCATAATTGTAAGCCCGTCATGTATATAGTAAATGGCAAACAAAAACAGGAAGGGAAAAATGACCCCGAGAATTGGTACAAACCATTCACGCAGGTTAATACTACGCAAAAGAAATAAACTGATCCAGATAATAATTAGATAGACTATTGCGTAAGAATAAAACAAACTGGCAATACCGACGAAAAATCCGGCCAAAAAAAGTTTGTTTAATACATAACGCTTCCTGTAGGATGCAAAAACCTGATCCAGCATTAGAATGATAAACAGGTTGGCAAAAATACCCGGATTGATTCGTTGCAATTCAATAAAACTACTTGCGATAATGATAAAAATTAAAACGGGGAGGTAATTTTGCCTTTGAACTAAAATGTATTCCCGGTTAATTTTTAAAATAAATACTGCCTGAATAATGAGGAATATAAAAGGTATGAAAACTCTTAAAAATGGGCTTTGAGCCAGCCAGTTATAAAACAATTCATATAAAGGCATTTTTACCTGATCAAATGAAAACGGAATCATTTCAGGGTTGTGAAATGCCGGATACCATAATGCTATCGCAATCAACAAGAATAACAATAAAACCAAAGGTGAATTACTTCTTATAATTTTTAATACCATATCCTTATAATTTACAGGTCAAACCCAATGTCTTTACGATAATACTTACCTTCAAAATTTATTTTTTCAACATTTTTATAAATGGTGCGGAACACCTCCTCATAAGAACTTCCTTTTGAAACAACCGAAAGCACACGTCCTCCCGAAGTCACCAGGAAATTGTTGTCAATGGCGGTACCAGCATGAAATACTTCTGCATTTTCAACCGGGCCAATTTGAATCGTTTTTCCTTTTTCATATTTCCCCGGGTAACCCTCAGATGCCAGAACAACACATCCGGCCAATGAAGCATCAATTTCAATCTTCTCTTTATCTAGTTTTTCTTCAGGAATTGATGTCATCAGTGAAAGTAAATCCGAGTTTATTCGCGGAATAACAGCCTGGGTTTCAGGGTCGCCCATTCTAACATTGTATTCAATTACATAAGGCTCTTCACCCACTTTGGTAAGGCCGAAATAAAGAAAACCCTTATAATCGATGTTTTCGTTAGACAGACCATTAATTGTCGGTTGAATTATCTTCTCTTCGATTTTTTTCATCAACTTATCGTCTCCCCATGGAACAGGTGAAACGGCTCCCATGCCTCCGGTGTTGAGACCTGTGTCGTTTTCGCCTATGCGTTTATAATCTTTGGCGTTCGGGAGTATTTTATAATTTTTACCGTCAGTCAAAACAAAAACGGACAGCTCTTTTCCGTCTAAAAACTCTTCAATAACCACTTTCTTGCTTGCTTCCCCGAATTTTCCTTCTAAAAGATCCTGCAGTTGCTGTTTCGCTTCGTTAATATCTTCAGTGATAATCACACCTTTTCCTCCGGCAAGGCCGTCAGATTTCAGTACATAAGGCGGTTTTGTTTTATCCAGGTAACTAAAGGCTTCATCTAATGTTTCTAAGGTGAAGGTCTGAAAATCAGCGGTAGGAATGTTGTATGTTTTCATGAATTGATTGGCGAAATCTTTGCTTCCTTCCAGAAGCGCTCCCTGCCTGGATGGCCCGATAACGGGAATGTGTTTTGCCTCCGGGTCTTTCCGGAAAAAGTCGACAATTCCTTCTACCAGCGGTTGTTCCGGCCCTACGACAATCAATTTAATGTTATTTTGAAGTGAAAACGATTTGATTGCTTCAAAATCTGTAGGTGAGATGTCTGCATTTTCACCAACTGACCGTGTGCCTCCGTTGCCGGGAGCAATATAAAGGTTTTCCAGAATGGAACTCTGGCTGATTTTCCATGCCAGCGCATGCTCTCTTCCTCCTGAGCCGATGATTAATACGTTCATT
>CAYFRV010000446.1:0-2243 GCA_964345495.1 uncultured Bacteroidales bacterium
TAACTCAATTAACTTAGCCGACTACTGCTCTACCCCTTTCAAACTTAGTTGTATCCTGCCGCGTTCTTTGTCAACAGCCAAAATTTTAACATTAACCTGCTGATGCAAGCTTACAATATCGGCGGGATTTGATACGTATTGATTGGCCAGATTTGAAATGTGAATGAGCCCGTTTTGTTTGATTCCAATATTAACAAAAGCGCCGAAATTCGTGACGTTATTAACAATTCCCGGCACTATCATGCCTTCATGCAAATCATCAATTGATTTCAGATTCTTATCAAATTCAAAAACCTTAATTTTTTTCCTTGGGTCTCTTCCAGGCTTTTCCAACTCCTTTAAAATGTCTTCGAGTGTCGGTTTACCAACCTCCCCGGTAATGTAATTCTCTATCCTGATTTGCTCCCGCTTTTGCTTATCGTTTATCAATTCTGCTACAGTACATCCCACATCCTTCGCCATCTGTTCGACTATCCCATAACTTTCGGGATGAACGGCACTGTTATCAAGTGGATTCTCGGTCTGATCAACTCTTAAAAACCCTGCACATTGCTGAAAAGCTTTATCACCCATCCGTTTTACATCTTTAAACTGTTTTCTTGATGTAAAAGAGCCATGATCTTCCCTGTATTGAATAATATTTTGAGCTAACTGAGGTCCTAATCCCGAAATATAAGACAACAGATATTTACTGGCAGTGTTTACATTCACCCCCACAAGATTCACGCAACTCTCAACTACCTGGTCAAGCTTTTTCTTTAGCTTATTCTGATCAACATCATGCTGATACTGGCCAACTCCAATAGACTTAGGATCAATCTTCACCAGTTCAGCCAAAGGGTCCATCAGACGCCGGCCAATTGATGCAGCCCCACGTACCGTAACATCAAATTCCGGAAATTCTTCTCTTGCAATCCTGGAAGCCGAATAAACAGAGGCTCCATCCTCACTGACAATAAAAACGGCCATATCCTCTTTAAATTTCAAATTGCTGACAAACTCCTCAGTCTCCCTGCTTGCGGTTCCATTACCTATGGCAATGGTTTCAATTTTATAAGCATCGGCCAGCGAAGTAATTTTTTTTGCTGCCTGCTTTTTTTCTTCCTGGGGTTTATGTGGATATATGGTTTCGTTGTGTTTAACTGCTCCATGCTTATCAAGGCAAACAACCTTACAACCCGTTCGATAGCCGGGATCAATAGCCATCACCCGCTTTTGCCCTAAAGGCGGTGCTAGAAGAAGCTGTCGCAAATTTTCTGCAAAAACGTTAATGGCCTCATTATCTGCCTTCTCTTTATAAAAGGCTTTTACCTCATTTTCCATGGAGGGAGCCATTAAGCGCTTATAACAATCTTCTACAGCCATCTTTATTTGCTCTGAAGAAGCATTATCGCCTTTTACAAAAATATTTTCTAAGATATGCAAAGCATCTTCTTTTTCCGGTTTCACATCAACTTTTAATATCCCTTCTGATTCTCCCCGCATAATTGCTAAGTAACGATGCGAAGGTGTTTTTCTTACCAACTCAGACCACTCAAAATAATCCTTATACTTTTGTCCCTCTTCTGTTTTTCCTTTGACCATTGCCGATTCAATCAGTGCCTCCCTGTGGAATAACCTTCTTATCTGATTTCGCGCTTTCTGGTCTTCGTTTATCCATTCTGCAATAATATCGCGCGCACCCTGCAAAGCTTCACCTGTATCGGGGACTTCTTCACCCAGGAATGATTCTGCTCTATTTTCAGGAGCCACTTCCTGCTGTTTCATAATGATTTTGGCCAGACCTTCAAGGCCTTTTTCGCGGGCTTTAGTAGCTCTTGTTCGTTTTTTAGGCTTATATGGCAGATATATATCTTCTAACTCTTGCACAGTTTGAGCTTTTTTGATTTTTTCTTCAAGCTCACCAGTCAGCTGATCCTGTTCCTCTATAGTTTTAAGAATTGTATTCCTCCGCTTATCCAGTTCCTCAAGACGTTCTGACTCTTCCTTTATTTGAGCAATTTGAGTTTCATCAAGATTGCCGGTACTTTCTTTCCGATATCTGCTAATAAAAGGAATTGTCGCTTTCTCAGTCAGAAGCTTTAATGTGTTTTCAACTTGTTGTGGATTTACATTAATTGTATCAGCAATTTGGTGAATATGTTCTTTAGTCATAACCATACGATTTTAAAACAGTATCGAAGATACAGTAAGATTTTGTAGTTTGAAAATCCTCTATACGAAATTTTTCATAATTGGAAGCA
>CAYFRV010000447.1:0-2238 GCA_964345495.1 uncultured Bacteroidales bacterium
TGGTAATAGGGGTTTTGGGTAATTACACCCCCGCTTATTGTGAAAGGATGTGTCCTGAGCACGCCCATAATTGTTTTTCCCTTAAATTTGTTCACATTATACATGCAGATGCTGATCCATGGTTTCCCGGGGATGAAATAA
This sequence comes from uncultured Bacteroidales bacterium, assembly GCA_964345495.1. GTDB lineage: Bacteria > Bacteroidota > Bacteroidia > Bacteroidales > UBA12077 > JAGXLC01. The sequence continues at coordinate 142 of CAYFRV010000447.1, forward strand.
TTCAACCTGCTTTCATAGGCCATAAGGTGTTCTACTCCCGGGATGCCTTCTAGTGCCCATGCCATTTCTGCTGCGGCCCTTATATTTTTCCTGCCATTTTTCTGCGAGAATTCAAAAAAAGCTTCCAGGTTGTCGTCCATTTCCCAGGGTGAAAAGGTTCCATTAGGGTAGTAGAATTCCTTGGCACTTTTGATCGTAAATATATTGGGATTGTTTAATACATGCTCATCACATTGAGGGCAATTGTGGGAGAATTCCTTTTTGAACTCTTCGGTGGTTCGTTCTGCAGGGCAAAACAATTGAAGATCAGTATCTGTAAAGCCTTGTTTCAGAAAACCAAAAATAATTTCATCGCGTTCCTGTGGTGTTTCATAAAGTCCGGCAATATGAAGTCCCCAGTTGCAGGTGTAGTTGCCGAATCCCATTTTGAGGGTTTCCTGGTTGGATGTTTTAATATGCATAGTTTTTATTTGGGTTTAAACTATTTGTTAAGGCTTTCAAAATGCACAGTTCTTTATTGCATATCTAATAAAGTTAACTATTTTTCCTGTAAATTCAATAGAAATTCTGAAATTCTGCCTTTTGGCGGAATAACAAAGAATTAATCTTCTTTATCAGAAAATAAACTGGATATTCTGTGCTCTTCTTTATCCCATTCCTTCATAAATTTAGTGTCGTTTTTGTGCAGGTCATTGCTCATTAAGGCTCCCACGGGTTTGAGGGCATCGATATTATCAAAAACGAGTTTAAAGATTGCGGCGATCGGTATGGCCAGTACAATTCCTGCGACACCCCAGATAACGCCGCCAATTAGTAATGAAATGATTGCTATGAGCGGATTGATCTTTACATTAGAGCCAACTACATAAGGTGTGATGAGGTTTCCCTCCAGTTGTTGAACAGAAAAATACAAACCTACCACAGCTAATGGCTGCCACCAGTAATCGGCTGTTGCAAATGCGTACATAAATGGCAGAAGCCCCCCGATTGTTGTTCCAATATACGGGATTATGCTTAGAAAAGCCGCCAGACTTGCCCAGAATACAGCATAATCAACTCCTATGATCCATAAGCCAATGCTGTTGAGTATTGCAAGTATGACGATAACAGTTAAAAGTCCGTACAGATAGTGTCTTACAACTTTCTGTATCTGCATTAAGATTGTTTTTCCTTTCTCCTTGTTTTTTTCTTTAAACTGAATCAGCAAGAAGTTTTTAATTCCTCCGCGGTACAATAAAAAGAAAAACATGAAGATCAAAACCATAAAAAAGTTAATAAGGAAAGTGGTGCCTGATGTTAAGCCGCCTTTAAAGAATTTCAGCGGGGTGTCCAGAATTTTAGAAAAGTTGGATTTCAGCCAGTCCCAGCTTTCGGCCTTTGTGACACCGAAATTGTTTTCGAGCCAGATGAATAAGGCTTCAGAACTATGCTGCAATTTATCTGTAATGGCCGGCATATTTTGAATTACATCACTAAGCTGATAGGAGAAGAACATGATGATTCCTGTCAGCGGAATTAAAACGACAAGAAAGCTCAGGATGATAACAGGTACTTTTCTTTTTATGTGTTTTTCCAGCCTGTTGCAAATCGGCTGAACCATGATAGAAAGCAGTGCAGCGAATATTAAGGGGACAAGGATAAATTTTCCTATGATCATAATGTAAACTACAATTACCGTAATGATCAGAAAGGAGGCAATACGCTGGAGATTACCTGAGTTTGAACTCATGCTTCTGGTTTTTTATTTGTTGTGCTTATTATCTTTTGTACTTATTTTTAGAAGGGCGGGCTATGTTCACTTTTATTCTTCTTCCGTTTACTTCTGAGCCATTCATGCGCTCAAGTGCTTTTTTTCCGCCTTCTTTATCTGCCATTTCAACAAACCCATATCCTTTGCTTTCTCCTGTGTCTTTATCTTTGATAATTGTAACGGAACTTACTTCGCCATACTTCTCAAAGTATTTCTGTAATTGGGATTCGTCCAGGTTGTAATCCAGATTGCCTACGTAAAGTTTCATGATGATAGATTTTAATGGTTATTTTAATTCAAAAATAGAAAACAAAATATGAAAAATAGTTTTATGAAGAAATAAGTTA
>CAYFRV010000448.1:0-2233 GCA_964345495.1 uncultured Bacteroidales bacterium
CTGCTGGTTTTTATTCACCATTTATTAATTCAATCGCCTTTTCAATTAATTCATCTTTGCCATTTTTAATCCCCTTTATTGTTGGTTTCACCTCAATGTCAAGGACGATTCCAACTCTTTGCGTTTCTTCCCCGCTGGGATAATATATTCCTATTCCTGAAATCCATGTCATTAATCCACCAGGCAATCTGATTAACGAAACATTCCCATCTGCCCCTGCTGTAGTGCTTCCAATAATAGTAGTATTATCTCCTGCTCTAAATGCCATGGCTGTATATTCTGCCTGACTTTGAGTGAATTCATTTACTAATACTATCAATTTTCCCTGATAGGTTTCATTTGATTCTGGTATTTCTGACTCTTCTGCAAAAGTAAATTCACCGGGATTATTAATGTATCCAGTTGTGAATTTGACAAACGGAGTCGGCGAAGAAACGAAAAAAGAACCTAGTTTAAAGGGAACAAAGGCTGAGGGATAATTGCGAATATCAATAATAATCCCCCTTGTATCTTTAAATTCTTCTTTAATTTTAGGAATATCCTTATTTTTTATTGATCCTAATGTTATATACCCAATATTGTTGTCCAATAACCGATAAGATTTTTCGTCATCTTTCCTGTTCCTTCGATAAATATCTAATTCACTTTTGGGATACAATTTTATTTTTTTTGTTTTTAATGCTCCATTTTGTAAATATTCAATCTCTAATTCACTTTTTTGTGAACGCAACATGTCAGTGGAAAGATCTCTTAAACGTGCGGCATCATTTGAAGCGGGATAATATTTTGATAACTCTGTAACAATATCATGTACGGGCTTCCCATCAATTTTGGTGATAATATCTCCAACTTTTAACCCGGTTTCTTTTTTATACTCAGGATTGTAATAATCTGTGACAACAAGTTTCCCTTCGATAAATCTCAAATTTACCGGGGCGTAATAATTCCCTTTCCATACTTTTATCTTATCATCTCCACCCCTTAATTGAGCATGAGAATCCTTTATTTCACCAATCATCCGGAGTGTTGCTAACTCATATTCTAATTCGTTTTGTGCATTAATAAAAACAGGGATATACTTTTTTAAAATATTATCCCAATCTTTATCAGTCAAATATTTATATGGATAAAAGTAATGAATCATATTCCAATACCTGAATAGGGCCAAAATTCTAAATCCAGTATCCGGATATGGCATAGTGTAATATGCATCTTCATTTTTGAATACCGGATTCCCTGCATGTCCCATTTTTAGATAATAATGCTCAAATTTATTTCTGTTCTCATAAATATAGTATAGCTTATCTATTAACGATTCATTATTGATGTTTTTTATGATCCATTCAATATCCGGTCTGAGAATTGCATCAGCAGGAGCCGGATTACAGGATTCGCATTCCTCTATTTCTCCTAAGTCATTAATCCATTGAAGAAGAAGCTCCTCCCTTTCGATTTTACTTGACTCGTCCAGATAATCCGGAATAAAGCGAAATAATTCATAATCCCAATTGTAGTTACCTTCTGCAATTGCAGGATGGTAATATTTCAGGAATCCCCAGACCTTTCCCAATAAAGCCAGGTTGTCTATAACTTCGGGTGTTACCTTCGAAATCTCAATCTTAGAACCATTGTCAAATTCTTTATCAAGAGAAGCTTTGTTTTCTGGTTTATCACTTTCTTTTATAGTTTCTATATTTTTCCCATCAATAGATAACTCAAAATCATCAAACCACGCTTTACCTTTTCCTTTCAAAACACCTCCTATAAAAATATTCTCAGCTTCTTCAGGATAATCCAGCTTTATCGAATATTTCTGCCAGTCTCTGGTTCCTGAAATATTTTGATCTTCCATCATGTCGGATACAAGAGATTGATTATAACCCATAACTCTAAGTAATAATCCGGCAAATCCATCTTCTACATTTTTAATTTTCATATATCCTTCAAGCTTAATGGTCTTACCTTTATATCTTGCAGGTATTTTATATCCTATACCTCCAATATTACCATTTTCGGTGGAGGTAATTTTGCATGATTTTTCTCCTGAATGATTCAAAGTATCTATGTTGAATTCGTAGTTACCACTTTTAAACCACCCCTCAGAAAGTGCATTGTCCTTATTTTGTTTTTCAAATCCAAAGTTAAATTTTTGGTCAGAAGCCCCATGTTCATATGGATCTTGACAACTTATCATGAAAGATGTTAAAATAAAAATTGTAAGTTTCTTCATTAT
>CAYFRV010000449.1:0-2224 GCA_964345495.1 uncultured Bacteroidales bacterium
TAAAAACCGATCCTCCGGCAAGTATATTTATAGATGATCAGAAGATTGGGTACAATACATACAAAGGGCGTTTAAAAGATGGAATCCATTCATTTACAGCGCGTAAAGAAAAATATCATAAGGCGTCTACTGATCGACGTATTTTTACAGGCGATAAAATCACAATAAACCTGAAGCCAAAGCCCAAATATGGAAATCTGGATATAACCTCCGAGCCTTATGATGCCCGTATTATTCTGGATGGAGAAGACTATGGCAAAACTCCCAAAGTTATTCATGATCTGTTGGTTGGAGAACATAAGGTGCTTTTAGAAAAAGAGGGATATTTTCACGAGAAGGAAAATGTTACAGTGAAAGAAAATGAAACAACTCAGACTAATGTTATGCTTTCGGATAAAATTGAAGTTAAAATTTCGTCACGGCCAGGATCGGCAACAGTGTTTGTCAATGGAGAGCATCAAGGCAAAACGCCTTTAACGGTTTCATTGTCAAAAGGAAGCGCTAACATCGAATTAAAAAGGAATGGCTACAGAAATCAAAGTGATAAAATCCATGTAACCTCAGGACAAAACACCTATTCTTATGACCTCACTCAACTAAAAGTTTATTCAGGTTATAATATGGAGGTGGAATGGGGACCAGATTGGGGATTTGAGATGGGATTTTTTGGCAATCGATTTTTTATGTCAGGTTCAATTGGGAAAACAAAGAATTTTGAATTTGATGAAAACATTGATGTGGAAAATGTAGAAGTTAATGACATAGATAATTACGACATTACTGGCCGAAAATCTTACCCCGACAGAGAAGGAGATGAAGACCAAACCGACAACGCCTATCTAACAGCAAAACTTGGATATCAATTTACGTGGCCTTTCCCGTTTTTCATTCATGCAGGTTATGGCGTACGATTTTCACCTTATTTCCAAAAGGTATATCAGGCAAAGCATGACTATTACCCAACAAATTCTGTTTACACGGATCTAAATGAAGGAGATTATTTCACTACACCCTCCTACCATGTGGCCACATATAATTCATTCATTTTTGGTATAGATATTCCAGTTCTTGAAAGCATGGTTATAGGAGCAGACTATTGGCTGAATACCGAAGTAGGTCCAACATATAATTTTTCACTGGGTTTTATGTTCCGGGAAATAAAAAACTAATACAATATGAACCCACATCTACTAGGTTTAAACAAAAAGATATAAATAGAACACGGATGACGCTGATTAAACAGATAGAAACGGATTTTTTCCCAGAAAAAATAATTCCCTTAAGACTCGTTTTGTAAATTATTCGAAATAAAATAATAACTACAACTTCTTCAAATGGGAAATAAAATAAAAAAACGGTATTCAAAGCAAAACAGACTTATATGAACTTAAATGAGGCTGTCCAAAAAGTCGTTTCTGTAGATTTGCTAAAAATCAGGTTTTGCCCCGAGCCCTGAAGGGAGCCCTGATTTTCAGCAATTTATCGTCTTTGAGCCAAGGTAAAAAAGTTGCTGAAAATCTTATTTAATTGCTTTTTAGACGGCCTCAGGTATCTGGTTCAAAACAAGGATGTTCAAATGAAACTTACACTTACCATGATAAAATAAACATATGAAATCCTCATCTACAAAATGTAGACAAGAAATGAATAAAATATATTTTCTTAAATATTAACGACAATAAAACAATGCAACAATTTAACAATTTAACAAATTGGTATACACTAAGCATATTATTGCTTTTCCTGTTTTCGGGATGTGAAGGTGCTAAAGAAGAAGTTGAACCCGACGGCACTTATATAGCTGACAAACCTGTGATCATCGATTACAATGGATCGGATCTTTACGTACACCCAGTTGATAATGCCGATTATACTCCCTGGGGAGATTCTCCTTCATATACCGGTGCAACTTCAAAAACAGACGGCAGGGAGAACACACGAAAAATTACAGATGCTCATGGTGAAGGAGAATATGCAGCATATATCTGCGACACACTAAAAGCCTATGGATACGAAGACTGGTACTTGCCGGCAGCAGATGAATTAAATGCTATATATTCAAATTATAACAAATTGATCGATTTAGAATCAGACAATTACTGGAGCAGCACCGAGGTGAGTGATTACCGGGCATGGAGACAAAACTTTTATAATGGAGCTAAAGATACGATAAGAAAATACAATAATGGAACTGTAAGGTGTGTAAGACGGGAGTAATGCAGTG
>CAYFRV010000450.1:0-2212 GCA_964345495.1 uncultured Bacteroidales bacterium
TAAATATGGAAGAAGCGTTTCAGGTCAATTCCTTTTCTTAGTTTGTAATGCATGTATAATAAAATTGCTGATATGACTATTACTGAAGCCATAACAATGATGCTCCATTCGATATGAAGTTTATTTCCCACATATAGGGAAATGATTCCTTCGGCACATATACTTAGTAAACCTGCGGAAATAAGTGTGTATGCAATAACGTTGAGGCTCTTTTTTTCCACCTTCTTTATTAAATTTACCAGTACAACAACAATGATGTAAGCTGCCAAAAGAATTGGCACACCAAGTTTTACGCTCCACCCGCTTGTGTTGTCGAATACATCCAGCAAAAGCAGAAGGCCTGAAGTAGATAAGAAGCTCCCGAGAATGAAAAGTATGATTCTTTTGTACAAAAATGCAATAAGTGTAGTGTTAATAAAAAGCACAGCACAAACGGCGATTGGATACTTTGACCATGTAATGGCATTGTTTGCAATGAAGTCAATGATTAGAGTTACAAGAATTCCGGATATAAAAATAATTCCTGACACTTGCCAGAATATTTTTAATTTCTGAGCGACTGTTAATTTTTGATAAGGAGTTAGCAGTTTTTCTTCCTGTTGACGTTTTCTTATCTGTATGTATTCCGTTTTTTCATGGTCTTTATCCATAACCGGCTCGCCGCATAATGGGCAAAAGTTCATGTTGTTCTCCAGTTCAACTCCGCAGTAGTTACAAGTTTTCATAATGTTTCATTTTACTTGTTTTCAATAGTAACATCTATTCCTTCATTTCTCAGGAATTTAAAGATTTTTTCCTCCAGCTCTTTTGATTTTGTAATATTTCCGAAGCTCAGTGTCAGTTTGTCTTTAAACCCAATGATTCCGCAGTTTACTTTTAACATTTTATTGGGTGGAGGAGCTGTTATGACAAAATAGTCTATCATGTTTTCTGTTTCCGGTGGAAGTTTTACGCTTCCTAAATTTGTAACTACTCCACTGTATTGGCTTGCTCCCAGGGAATAGAATTTCATTCTTAAAATAAGGCTTTTCAATACTAAAGGAATACTTTTAATATAAATTTTCTTTTCACTACCCACATTTCTGGAAATGTTCTTACTGATCAGTTTTTTATCTGTTTCCAGCCGCATCTGGTGATAGACTCTTCGTAGGATTTCATCAAATGTATAATGCCCCAGCCGGAGGTCTATTTCAGGCATCACAAACAATGTGAAATTGCGCATGGTCTTCGACGGGAAAATATTTCTAAGGTCTACGGGAACTTCAAGCCGAATGAATTTGTGCTTTTTGAAACGGCTGAATGAGTTCAGGTCTTCATAAATTTCCTGTAAAATATAAAGGTAAATTCCGGCAATATAATCAGTGATACTCACATTTTTTTTCTTTGCCATGGTTTTTATTTCATCGATTGAAATGATGGCATTTGTCATCTCAAAACGGGGAGGGGATTTTAGGGGGTAAGGTAAATGAAAAGCTTTAGATTTCTTCACCATAGGTGGAATTTCTTCTTTGAAATACCGTTTATAGGCATCTTCATATTCTTCTTCAGAAATTTCTTCATCGGGTCGGCAGAATTTAAAATCTTCGGGAATTGTTGCTCCACATTCCTGAGAATATAGCATGAGGAGCGTTTTGAAAAACTGGAAAGCACCGCCGCCATCAGATAAAATGTGTGAAAATTCTACGCTGAGTTCTTTGTTTTTCACAAGAATGCGGAGAAGTAAATGATTTTTGGGAAACTTTCTGCAGGGGTTTTTATCGTCAACTTCTACCGGGAACCGGGAGGGAATGTATTCCAGGTAATACCAGAAAAACCCTTTTTTGAGCTGTACTTTATAATACGGGAAGCGCTTTTCAACCAAAGATACAGCTTTCATTAAGGCTTTAATTTTCACCGGTTGTTTCAACACCACTTTTAATCTGAATACTGTGGTCGTTTCCTCCGAAAGGGTTGCAGGAAAAATTTTTGCAGCATTATCCAGGGAGAGCCAGAATTGGCTGGATTTTAGTATTTTTTGGGCTGTGTTTTCCAAGGTTTAGGTTAGGTTTTGTTGTACTTTCCAAAGTTACAAAAAACTTGGAAGAGCGGCATTTATTTAGTCGAATTTGCGAGTATTCATTGGTTTTCGCAAAATTCACCTGCATTTGGGATTATGCTAATTCATATTTGTTCAAAATGCCAAATGAAAGAGCTTTTGGACGGAGGTTATCTG
>CAYFRV010000451.1:0-2204 GCA_964345495.1 uncultured Bacteroidales bacterium
GAAAGGCTCAACCGCATTGTTGACTCTTTATACCAGGAACAGAAAGAGAAGTAACATCTAAAAGATTTATTATAAAAATCATATAAAAACTTTGACGTTAATATAAACTTTTATACTTTTGCAGACCGATAAATAAAAATTTAAAGTTTGGAACGATGTACGCAATTGTAGACATAGCAGGATTTCAATTTAAAGTTAAGAAGGACAGCAAACTTTATGTAAGCCGGCTTCAAGAAGAAGAAGGTTCAACGGTTGAGTTTGACAAAGTGCTCCTTCTGGACAACGATGGTAAAGTTCAGGTAGGAAAACCAAACGTTGATGGAGCTAAAGTTTCTGCTAAAATTCTTAATCATGTTAAAGATGATAAAAAGATTATCTTTAAAAAGAAACGCAGAAAAGGATACAAGAAAAAGAATGGCCACAGACAGCCATTAACACAAATTCAAGTTGAAGAAATTGTAGCTTAAAATAAAAAAATTTTTTTGCCATGGCACACAAAAAAGGAATGGGTAGTACCCGTAATGGACGGGAATCCGAAAGTAAACGATTAGGAATTAAACTCTTCGGAGGGCAAACAGCTAAAGCCGGAAATATTCTGGTTAGGCAAAGAGGAACTAAGCATTACCCCGGAAAAAACGTATCAATGGGTAAAGACCACACCTTATTTGCACTAACTGATGGAAACGTAGAATTCTCAAAGCGAAAAAACCGCTCATACGTTTCTGTTAAGCCAAGTGAATAAGCTTAATACATTACTATAAATTAAAAGTTCCTGTATTCATGCTATTCTATAGTAATGATGCAGGATTTTTTTTGTTAAATAAAACTTATCATCATGCTCACTATTCAGAATATCCGGGAAAATTCAGAGCACATCATTGAACGCCTGAAAACACGCAATAAAGATTACACATCATTAATTGACCAGGTGAAAGAGCTGGATGAGGAGCGCAGAAAAGTTCAGGGTCAGGTAAACGAACAACAAGCTGAACTTAATTCGCTCTCAAAAGAAATCGGAAAGCTTTATAAAGAAGGAAGGAAAGAAGAAGCTGAAGAGGCTAAGGCAAAAAACACCTCTCTGAAAGAAAAAATCAAAGCGCATCAGCAAAGATTAACCAATATTGAACAAGAACTGAATAATTTATTGGTTCAAATTCCGAATGTCCCGGAAAATTCTGTAAAGCAAGGAAAAGGAGAAGAAGAAAATGAACCGGTTTCTTCCGGTGGTAATGTTCCGGAGCTGGAGGGAAAACCACAACCTCACTGGGAATTAGCTGAAAAATATGACATTATTGATTTTGAACTGGGAAATAAGATTACCGGAAGGGGATTTCCTGTTTATAAAGGAAAAGGAGCTAAACTACAGCGCGCTCTGATAAATTATTTCCTCGATAAATCCGAAGAAGCTGGTTATAAAGAAGTCCTTCCACCACTTATGGTCAACGAAGATAGCGGTTTTGCCACAGGGCAGCTTCCCGACAAAGAAGGGCAAATGTATCATGTACCTGTTGACAACTATTATTTGATTCCCACCGCAGAGGTTCCTGTGACTAATATTTACAGAGATACCATCCTTAGCGAAAAAGAACTTCCCATAAAACTTACTGCATATACTCCTTGTTTCAGACGTGAAGCCGGCTCATGGGGAAAAGATGTCAGAGGCTTAAACCGTTTGCACCAGTTTGATAAAGTTGAAATTGTACAGATAGAACATCCCGACAGATCCTACGAAACCCTGAACAACATGCTGACACATGTCGAAAAGATCATCAAAGAACTTGAATTACCTTATAGAATGATGCGGTTATGTGGTGGCGATTTAGGATTCGCAGCAGCTTTAACTTACGACTTTGAAGTTTATTCGGCTGCCCAGGATAGGTGGCTTGAAGTAAGCTCTGTATCAAATTTTGAATCTTACCAGGCAAATCGTTTGAAACTGCGCTTTAGAGGTGAGGACAAGAAAAAACCGGAACTTGCACATACCTTAAACGGCAGTGCATTAGCTCTCCCCCGTTTGCTTGCTGCAATTCTGGAAAACAACCAAACTCCGGAGGGAATCAAAATTCCTGAGATACTTCAACCCTACACTGGATTTGATATTATTAGCTAATTATTTTCTGAAGCCCAGCTCTATTTATACAAATATTCAGAAGAAAGAGTTATAATCCATAAGCCGATTGCTCTTGTTTAGATAGTAGTTAATT
>CAYFRV010000452.1:0-2201 GCA_964345495.1 uncultured Bacteroidales bacterium
ATTAACAAATTAGCACATTATTATGAAACAAACACTCTTAATCTTTCATCTAATTTTCATTTTAAATGCAGCCTATTCACAAACAACACTCGATTCAACTGAACAGGTTACAAAAGAATATACTATGGGCGAAGTAGTTATCACCGAACAGCTTGACAGAAATTCAATAACTGCTGATGAAATGCGAAAAAACGATGCAAATGAGGTCAGCTCAGCACTAAATTCAATGCCATCGGTGGTAATCAATAAAATAGGAAGCCGCAACGAAAGTGCTGTTTTTATCAGGGGTTTTGATATTCGCAGCATTCCTGTTTTTATAGATGGTGTACCTGTATATATACCTTATGATGGATATGTTGACCTGGCAAGATTCACCACTTATGATATTTCAAGAATTGATGTTTCTAAAGGTTTTTCTTCCATGATGTACGGTCCAAATACTATTGGGGGAGCCATTAATTTGATTAGTGACAAACCCGAAAAACGTTTAGAGATTGATACTAAATTTGGTGTAAGGAGTGGTAAGGGTTACGATACCAAAGTAAACATTGGCAGCAATTTAGGGAAATTTTATCTGCAGGGTAATTTTTCACTTACAGAACGGGAGCATTTTCCCCTTTCAGCAGATTTTGATACCACTGCGCTTGAACAGGACTATAAACGAGATAATTCAAATCATAAAGACATTAAAGGCAGTTTTAAATTAGGCTTTTCCCCCAAAGCGGGCGATGAATATGCCATTAATTATATCTATTCGCATGGCAGTAAAGGCAATCCGGTATATTTAGGCAACGACGATAATACTCCTGTTCGTTATTGGGACTGGCCATACTGGGATAAGCAAAGTCTTTATTTTATATCTAAAACTTTCGTGGGCTCCAAATCATTCATTAAAACCCGTTTTTATTATGATCAATTTAAAAATCGATTGGATAGTTACGACGATGCAACTTATTCAAGTCAAACCCGGGGTTATGCCTTCACAAGTTTTTACGACGATTATACGCTTGGAGGTATTGTTGAAATGCAGAGTATGCTGGATAATAAAAATACACTGAAAATTTCAGCTCATTATAAAAATGATAACCACAGCGAACACAATAAAGGAGAACCGAAAAGGCATTTTACTGATAATAACTTTTCGTTGAATGCTGAACATATTTTTCAGGTCCATACAAAGCTAAAATTGGTACCCGGTGTTGCCTATCACTTGAGGCAAAGCTTACAAGCCGATGACTATAATCCTGAAGATCAAACGATATCTCAATTTCCTGAGAACACCAACGATGTTCTAAATGCGCAGCTGGGAAGCTATTACCGCCTTTCCGATCATATTAAAATGAATTTCAACATTGCCTACAAAACCCGTTTTGCCACCATGAAAGACAGGTATTCATACCGGACGGGCAGAAGTTTGGCAAACCCGGATTTACAACCTGAAACGGCCTTGAACTTAGAATTTGCAACCAGTATTTCATTGGGGCAGACTTTGACCTTTAAGCCCGAACTGTATTATAGCAGACTTGCCAATACTATCCAAATGGTTGATAATGTGAGTGGCAACCTGTCTCAAGTGCAAAATACAGGAAATTCTCAATTTGCCGGAGCTGACCTAAAATTGAACTATACTCCCTTAGAAAACCTGAAGTGGTATGCCACTTATTCCTATATTAAACAAAAAAATCTGAGCAATCCCGAATTGCTGTTCATCCATGTCCCTACTCATAAAATTTTTTCTTCTTTAGACTATCAATTTGCCGAAATAGTCAATGTAAACCTTTCAATCGAATACAACTCTGAGCGTTATTCAGCCAGTGATGGTAATCGTATTTCAGCCGGATATTTATTAGCGAATACACATCTTTCATTTAATTTTGCAAAGTGGATAGAAACCGAAACCGGTATAAACAATGTCTTCGATAAGAACTTTACAATTGAAGAAGGCTATCCCGAACCGGGCCGTAACTTCTATTTAGCACTTCGCCTTTCTTTTTAACCCGTTATGTTTTGATTTCTTTTAATCAATTAATTTATCAGGCAGATATAGAGGGAGAATATAAACTTAAAAATCAGGTTTTTAGTTTATATATATTGAAGTTGACTGAGTTAATTCAGTTAGACAAATTCAGAAGTAGAGGTAAAAATTATAATTCGCATCAATTTTCTAATAAATAGTAAGCTGTTAGCTTTTAGCTATTGGC